>JBNKFC010000376.1:0-2748 GCA_050289105.1 Paracoccaceae bacterium
CACCAGCTTCGCGGTAATGTCGGAAACGTTTATAATGTCAATGGCTTGCATCGCGGCCTTGCCGTAGGGCGCGATCTCTGGATTGGCGATCGCCACATGCCGGGCACGGCGAAGCGCCGCGACCGGATCGCTGAGATCAAAGCCAGGATCGGCTGACCAGAGAACCAGTTGACCGACCGCATAGGTGAAGCGGGTGTCTTCCTTCGCCAGCTTCTCGCGAGACAGCCGTTCCGGCGTCGCCTCATCAGCGGCGAGGAAGACGTCAAACGGGGCACCGGCCTCGATCTGGGCGGCGAGCTTGCCGGTGGCTGCGGCGGCGACCTCGATGTCGTGCCCGGTTTCCTTTGAAAACCCCGCTGCCAGAGCCTCCACCACCGGGCGGAAATTGGTCGCTACGGCGATGAGCGCCGTATCGGCCCGCGCCGGAAGCGCGAGTACAATGAGAAGGGCGGAGAAAAGCAGGCGCATGCCGGGCTCTCGTTATGTTCAATTGGAGATAACGGCAGGATCGGAAGCTAGGCAAGCGTTATTTCTGCTCGGGAATAACGGACATTCCAACGAGGGCCGCAATCTCGTCGGCCAGCGCCTCTTCGCTCTTTGCCTGCATTGTTCGGTAAAGTGCCAGAACCTTCCGTCCGGTCTCGGTCAGTTCGGCCCCGCCATGTCCCGCACCGCCCCTGCTCGCGCTGACCAATGGCTCTCGGAACATCGCGTTCAGGACTTCGACAAGTCCCCAGGCTCGCTTGTAGCTCATGCCCATGCGCTTGCCGGCGGCCGAGATCGAGCCGGTTTCGGCGATCCCGGCCAGAAGGTCCGCCTTGCCGGGGCCGAGCCAGTCGCCTCCTGCGACAACGAGGCGGAGCTTGAGGCCGGGGTCGGATTTTGGGGTTCTCGTCATACTGCTTTCGAATCCTGCCGGACCGCGCCATGGTAGGGGTGCAAGGACGGCAGGAAAAGGCGGGGGATGGTTCATGCGCAAGGTTACGGTCGCGGTCACGCAATTCGCGTGTTCATGGGATCTACCGGCCAATCTCGACAAGGCGGAGGCGCTGGTGCGTCGGGCAGCCGGGGACGGGGCGGATGTGATCGTGATCCAGGAACTTTTTGCGACGCCCTATTTCTGCATCACCGAAGATCCGCGCCATTTCGCCCTTGCCGCCCCGTTCGAGGGTCATCCGGTCATCGCCCGCTTCGCCGATCTTGCGCACGACCTCGGGGTCGTCCTGCCGGTTACGGTCTTTGAGCGTGCGGGCGAGGCACACTTCAACACGCTGGCGATGATCGACGCGGACGGACGCGTGCTCGGCCGCTACCGCAAAAGCCATATCCCGCAAGGCCCCGGCTACGAGGAAAAATACTACTTTACCCCGGGCGATACGGGGTTCCGGGTATGGGACACGGGCTTCGGCCGGATCGGCGTCGGCATCTGCTGGGACCAGTGGTTTCCCGAAGCCGCGCGCGCCATGGCGCTCCAGGGGGCGGAGATGCTCCTCTATCCGACCGCCATCGGATCGGAGCCCCCGGCACCTGGTTACGACAGCCAGCCGCATTGGGAAATGGCGATGCGCGGCCACGCGGCGGCGAATATCCTGCCCGTCGCCGCCTCGAACCGGATCGGCCGCGAGGTGCAGGAGGGGCGAGAAGTCACATTCTACGGCTCGTCCTTCATCGCCGACCAGACCGGGCAGCTTGTCGACAAGGCGGGCCGCGCGGACGAGGCGGTGCTGCTTGCAAGCTTCGACCTCGACGCAATACGCGACTTGCGGCGGAGCTGGGGAGTCTTTCGGGACCGGCGCCCCGATCTTTACGCGCGGATCCAAGGCTTTGACGGGCAAGGCTGAGACGGGTCAGAGCGACGGTGGCCGCTGGTTCGGCCAATCCGTGGCACGGTGATAGCTATGTCCCATCGCGAGGATCATCGCGTCGGCCCCTGTCCGCCCGAACAGCTGCATGCCCATCGGCAGGCCGTTCTCCCCGAACCCGGCCGGCAGGGCGAGGCAGGGCAGGCCGATCAGGCTGACCGGCACCACGATCTCCATCCAGCGGTGGTATGTGTCCATCTTCCGCCCGCCGATCGCTTCGGGCCAGCGCCACTCCGCCGGGAACGGCCAGACCTGCGCTGCGGGCAGCGCCAGCGCATCGAACCGGTCGAACAGGCGGGCGGCGGCGGCATACCAGCGCGACCGGATGACGCTCGCCGCGTAGACATCGGCGGCCGATAGCCCCAGCCCGCACTCGATCTCCCACAGGGTTTCTGGTTTCGTGAGAGCGCGCTTGGCGGGGTCGGAGGCCAGCTCCGCCTTGGCCCCGGCATTCAGCATCGCGCGAAGCGTCGTCCAGGATCGCCACAGATCCTCCGCCGGAAAGGGCGGGGCAAGCGGCTCGACGATGGCGCCTTCCGCCTCGAAGACCGCCAGTGCGGTCTCGCAAAGACCGGCGATTCCTGGCTCGAGCGTATAGGCGCCGCCCCAGTCGGCAAGCCAGCCGATGCGTTTGCCGCGGAGCGGCCGGTCGAGGCCGGCGGCAAAATCCTCGGCGGGCCGTCCGAACGGGGTCTCGGCATTCGGACCGGCCAGCACGGTCAGAAGCCGCGCGACATCCTCGGGGCTTCGCCCCATTGGCCCCTCGGTGGAGAGCGTCGAGAGAAACGTGTCACCCTCGGCATCCTGCGGCACGAGGCCCCACGTCGGCCGAAAACCGTAGACGTTGCAGAAGGCGGCGGGATTGCGCAGCGATCCCATCATGTCC
>JBNKFC010000377.1:0-10027 GCA_050289105.1 Paracoccaceae bacterium
GAGCGCGTTGCGCTTGGCGGCGCGGTTCAGCGTCACCGTGGCGATGCCCTCGGCGTCGGTCGATACGGTAAGGTTGGTGAGCGGCAGGTCTTTGATACGGGTCATGGTCGTCCTTGTCCTCTGTCGTCCGCGAAGATGACAGAGCGGCACCGCCTTGGCCACACCCCGCGCGCGTCGCTGGCGGCGGGCACGACGTGACGCCATGACGGGTCGGCGGGTGGCCGCGAGGACCGCCCTGCCGGAACGGTCAAAGGCCCTTGGAGCGGTAGCTCTTCGCCACCCGGTCGATGGCGACGATATAGGCGGCCATGCGCAGGTCCGTCACGTCCTGCCGGCCGTTCCACATCTGGCTGATCGACTGGTAGGCGCCGCGCATCGTGTCGTCGAGGCCCGAGCGCACGAGCTCCAGTTCGCCCGCGCCCTGAAGGTATTGCTGCTTGAAGCCGGGCGACAGCGTCCAGCCGAGGCCTTTGTCGGCCGACAGCCGCTCCAGTTCGTCGATCAGAAGCTGGTGGCGCGCCTCTTCCTGCCGGCGCTGCATGCGGCCGAAGCGGATGTGGGACAGGTTCTTGACCCATTCGAAATAGGACACCGTGACGCCACCGGCATTGGCGTAGAGATCGGGAATGATCACGGTGCCGCGCGCCCGCAGGATCTCGTCCGCACCAGCGGTGATGGGGCCGTTCGCGGCCTCGATGATCAGCGGCGCCTTGATGTTTCCGGCGTTTGACTGGTTGATCACGCCTTCCATCGCTGCCGGAATGAGGATTTCGCATTCCTCTTCCAGAAGCTTCGCGCCGTCCTTCACGTAGGTGCCTTCCGGACAGCCCTCGACGCCGCCATGCTCGACGAGCCAGTCGCGCACCGCCTGCACGTTCATGCCCTCGGCGTTGAAGAGCCCGCCGTCGCGCTCGACGATCCCGATGATGCGCGCGCCGTCCTCGGTGCCGAGGAAGAGCGCCGCATGGTAGCCCACATTGCCAAGCCCCTGAACGATGACGCGCTTGCCGTCGAGCTTTCCGGTCAGCCCGGCCTTGGACATGTCGTGCGGATGGCGGAAGAACTCGCGCAGCGCGTACTGGATGCCGCGCCCCGTCGCCTCGACCCGGCCAGAGATGCCGCCAGCGTTCAGGGGCTTGCCGGTCACGCAGGCCGCGCCATTGATGTCGGTCGTGTTCATCCGCTTGTACTGGTCGACGATCCACGCCATCTCGCGCTCGCTCGTGCCCATGTCGGGGGCGGGCACGTTCTGGGCCGGGTTGATCAGGTCGCGCTTGATCAGTTCATAGGCGAAGCGGCGGGTGATCATCTCCATCTCGTGTTCGTCGTACTGGCGCGGGTCGATGCAGAGCCCGCCTTTGGACCCGCCGAACGGCGTTTCCACCAACGCGCATTTGTAGGTCATCAGCGCGGCCAGCGCCTCGACCTCGTCCTGGTTGACCGATGTGGCGAAGCGGATGCCGCCCTTGACCGGCTCCATGTGCTCGGAATGGACAGACCGGTAGCCGGTGAAGGTGTGGATCGCGCCTCTGAGGCGCACGCCGAAGCGCACCGTGTAGGTCGAGTTGCAGACGCGGATCTTTTCCTCGAGCCCCGGCGACAGGTCCATGACCGCGACTGCGCGGTTGAACATGATGTCGACGGATTGACGGAAACTCGGTTCGCCGTTGACTGCCATTCATTCCTCCCTGACTGGCCTGCCGGCTTCTTGCGGCCGGGTCGCGCGCGGGCGCAGATCTTTGCTGGTGCGCAAGACTGGCGGGCACGCTACTCAGACTTGGTTAACAGAGCGCAAAGGAAAGACAACCCGTTACCGGCGAACCCGCTCCGGCGCCGGGCTGGATCCGCAACGGCGATTACTTGAGAATCAGTTAACGCGATTGTAGCGGGTTCCGGGACGATGGCATCCCGGGCGGCAGATCACCGCCGACCGTCGATCAATGAACCCGATTTCGCTGCGACTGCCTCATTTTTGCCTCAACTGAGACCCTAGTTTCGCCGCATGTAACACCGAGAAGAATGCCGTGCGTGGTGTATTCCGTGACGTCTTCCGTGGAGACCGTCCCTGGGGAAAGGGTTTGTGATGAAGAAGAATGGCCCCAAAGTGATTGAGGTGGCACCTGCCACCGAACCGAGACGCCGCGCGCTGCACGCGGCATTCGGCCGTTTCCGGCGCGAGGAAGACGGGTCGCTTCTGATCTTCGGCCTTTTCGCGTTCGTCATGATGCTGCTTCTCGCGGGCGTAGCGCTGGACCTGATGCGGTTCGAGGAGCGTCGGACGACGCTTCAGAACACGATCGACCGCGCCTCGCTTGCGGCGGCCGACCTTCAGCAGACGCTCAACCCGAAGGACGTCGTGCGCGACTACTTCCAGAAAGCGGGCCTGAAGCCGCCGGCACCCGAGGATATCATCGTCACCCAGGGCACGCTGAGCGACTACCGCAAGGTCGAGATCAAGGTGTCGGAAGAAATGCCGACCTGGTTCATGGCCCTCGTCGGCGTCAAGACCCTTTCCACCCCCGCGTCCTCGACTGCCGAGGAAAGCGTCGGCCAGATCGAGATCTCGCTGATCCTCGACGTCTCCGGCTCGATGAACTCCAACAGCCGCCTGACCAACCTCAAGCCGGCCGCCAAGAACTTCGTCGACAAGATCTTCGACTCGGCCGAGGACGACAAGGTCTCGATCTCGATCATCCCGTACGCCACGCAGGTCTCGATCAGCGACGACCTCGCCAGCTATTTCAACCTGACTGCCGAGCAGACCGACTCGACCTGTATCGAGTTCGATGCAAGCAAGGGTGACTTTGACACGACCGCCGTGTCCTTCGGGAGCAATCCGACCGACCGCATCTATCAGCGCAACGGTCACTTCGACCCGTTCTACAAGGCCAGCCCGCCGAGACTGATGAACTGCGCCCCCGAGGCAGATCGTCACATCATGCCGTTCTCGGGCAACCGTGACAAACTGAAGACCTTCATCAACAACCTCAGCGCCGAAGGCAACACCTCGATCGACATCGGCATGAAGTGGGGCTCGGCGTTGCTCGACCCGTCGATGCAAGGTGTGGTCGATGGCATGATTGCCGCGGGCGACCTTCCCGGCGCATTCTCCGAGCGTCCCTATGCGTTCGACGACTCGGAAGCCCTGAAGATCATCGTCCTCATGACCGACGGCGCGAACACGACCGAGTATCGGCTGCGCAACAACACGACGTCGAACCCCTACTACGACGAAGGACCGAGCCTTCTCTACCGCAACAAGTACTATCTTGAGAACAGCTCGACCAGCGACGACTGGTTGAAGGACCAATACTCGCTCTACAACCCGTCGACGCACAAATACTACTCTTTCAAGAAAAGCGCGTGGCGTGACAAGCCCTGGGGCGACATGACTGGCGACGCCGGCTTCAGCGGGTCTCCGCAAGCCGTGGAGATGACCTGGCAGGAAGTCTGGTCGAAGATGTCGATCTATTACTTCTCGGACGAGATCATCTACAGGGCCTATGGCAGTTCGTCGATGCGCAACAAGTGGCGCCCGGCTTCGACCTCAAACCCGGAAGTCAACACCTACATCGACAATGCAAAGGACGCCCTGACGCTCGATATCTGCGATGCAGCCAAGGCCCAAGGTATCCGGATCTACACCATCGCGTTCGAGGCGCCGACCGAAGGCCAGCAGCTTTTGAACGCCTGTCAGAACGCGGGCTACTACGCGGTGGAAGGTCTCGACATCAACGACGCGTTCGCGGGCATCGTGAACTCGATCAACAAGCTGAGGCTGACGCACTGATGGGCACCTTCATTCCCCTCATGCGCGCCTGGCTGCGGAGCAAGGCGCAGGAAGAAGACGGGACCGCGACAATCCCGTTCATCATCTTCGTGCCCTTCTTCATGCTCCTCATCATGTCGGCGCTGGAAATGGGCACGGTGATGCTGCGGCACGTCATGCTGGAGCGCGCGCTCGACATGTCGGTGCGCGACCTTCGCCTTGGCAACTGGAAGAACCCGACGCATCAGGAGTTCAAGCGCACGGTCTGCAACCGCGCCGGGGTGATCCCCGACTGCATGAACGTCCTTCTGGTCGAGTTGCGCCCGGTCAGCACGACGACCTGGGAGCCGCTGTCTTCCGGTCCGATCTGCGTCGACCGCGCCGAGCCGATCAAGCCGGTGACGACCTTCGACAGCGGCGCAGGGGACGAGATGATGCTGATCCGTGCCTGTGCGAAATTCGACCCGATCTTCCCGACCTCCGGTCTGGGGTTCCAACTGCCCAAGGACAATACGGGCGCCTATGCGCTCATCTCGGCGTCGGCCTTCGTGAACGAACCGGAAATTGGAGGCTGACATGTCGCTCTATTCGCGCCTGAAACTCCGCTCGCAATACTTGGCCTCCGATACACGCGGTTCGATGCCGGTCGAGGGGCTGATCGCCAGCACCTGGCTGATCTGGTGGTACATCGCCTCGTTCCAGTTCTTCGATGCCTACCGTCAGAAGAACATCAACCTGAAGGCCGCCTACACGATCGCCGACCTGATCTCGCGCGTGCAACCCAACGATTCGATCGATGCCAATTATATCGAGGGCCTCAACACGCTCTTCGACTACCTCACCTTCTCGCGCAAGCCAACCTGGGTCCGCGTGTCGAGCGTGATCTGGGACGATACCGACAACCGCTACGAGATCGCTTGGTCCTACGCGAGCGGTGCCACCGGCGGTCAGACCGACGAAACCATCCAGGCCGACAAGAACCGTATCCCGGTCATGCCGGCGGGCGACTCGGTCATCCTGGTGGAAACCAACATGGCGTATGAGCCGATCTTCAATATCGGCCTCAAGGCACAGTGGTACACGACCTTCATCACCACCCGTCCGCGCTTCACCTCCTGCGTGAAATACGACCTGAAGGATGGCGTGACGCTGCCGGCCTGCATCTACGACAGCGCCGTCGACATGTCCGACAATACGAGCAACGACAACACCGTTGATCCGACGATCACCGACGGCAGCTAAGCCTCGCGCCGCGCGACCATCGCGGACAGGAGGTCGGCCATGTGACGGCCCTCGGCGCTGGAGATCGCGCCGCCGACACCGACAACGCGGCCCCGCCGCCACCAGAGGCCCGGCTCCCAAGCGCCGGGCCTTCGCTCTTTCAGATGAAGAACGAAGCCGTTCGAGGGCTTGAAGGCGAAGGTCCCGCGATCGACCTTGCGGATTTCATCCAGCGTGGCGAGCAGACGCCCATCCGTGTCCGACAGGGACTGTTCGGTCAGGACCAGTCCCCGCGATGTGGCCGAATACAATTTCATGCAGAGGATCAGCGCCCCTACGCCGAGCGCGATCAGCATGAGCTGCAGCGGCATGGCCGAGGGCGGCCGGAAGAACGCGAGGAGCTCCAAAAGCACGCCGAGAGCGCCGATGATGCCCGTGGCGAAGGCCCGCCGCACCAGCGACGGCGCGATCCGTGCCAGGATCACGGTTTCGGTATCATTCATCGCGTCTTTCCCCCGGACATCCCGATCCCGGGACACATTGTGCGTTCAGCCACAGCTGATGTGCCCCCGCCCCCGTTTCACCCCCTGCTCTCGCGGCGGTTTCCGCCCTATATTATGCGCAGCGAACAGGAGAAACCGAAATGTCGATCCGCCCCATCCTCGAATCCCGCCGCGCCATGCCGACCATGGAAGGCGCCGGCGTGAAGCTTCACCGCGCCTTCGGCTTCCGCGATCCGTCCGAGTTGGACCCCTTCCTGCTCTTCGACGATTTCCGCAACGAACGTCCCGAGGACTACTACAGGGGCTTCCCCTGGCATCCGCACAGGGGGATCGAGACGATTACCTATGTGCTCGCCGGCACGGTGGAGCATGGCGACAGCCTGGGCAATACCGGAAGACTCGGCGCGGGCGACGTGCAGTGGATGACTGCGGGGTCGGGGATCATGCACCAGGAAATGCCGCTCGGGAATGCCAAGGGGCAGATGCACGGCTTCCAGCTCTGGGCCAACCTGCCCTCGCGGCTGAAGATGACCGCGCCGCGCTATCAGGACGTCAAATCCGCCGAGATTCCGGAGATCATCGACGATGACGGCACGAGGGTGAAGGTGATCGTGGGGTCGTTCTGGGGCCGGACCGGGCCGGTGGACGGCATCGCCGCCGATCCGCAATACCTCGATATCTTCGTGCCCGCGGGGTTGAGAAAGACCTTCAAGGTCGACACCTATCGCCGCGCCTTCGCATACGTTTTCGACGGGTCCGGCCGCTTCGCCGATGCCTCGCGGCCCGAAGGCGTGCTTCTGGAGAAGGAAGTGATGGGCGAGGAAGTGAACATCCGCGACCTTTCCGGCGACCGCACGCTGATCCGCTTCGGAACCGGCGAGGAAGTAACGGTGCAGGCCGGGGACCACGGGATCCGGTTCCTGCTGATCTCGGGCGCGCCGATCGAGGAGCCGGTGGCCTGGCACGGGCCGATCGTGATGAATACGCAAGCCGAGATCCGGCAGGCGATGGTGGATCTCAGGAACGGGTCGTTCATCCGTCCGGCGCACTGACCGGCACCCGCTGCGGAACGGGACGAGCGCCTAAGGAAAGTGCCAGTCAAGCGCGCGGGCGCTACACCGGTCTATGACAAATGATCTGAACCGGACGCGTTCGCCCCTCTTCTATGTTTCGCGCGGCGTTGCGGACGATCTGCGGCGCCTGCTCGCCCAGCAGGATGTGAACGCCGAACACCGGGGTTTCGCCCCTTTTGCCCAGTTCGATCGCACGGTTGTAGCCTTGCAGGTATTTGTCGCCGGTATCGGTGACCTGAATGTCGGTGAAGCCCGCATTTTCCAGCGCAATCACCGTGTCCTCAGGGTGCATCAGGTAGGCGCCGCTCCCATCCTTCGACCAGGGCAATGGGTGATGCGGCGGGCCGGCGTGACCGAGGCCGTGCTCGGTGATCGCAAAATAGGCACCCGGCTTGAGGACGCGAAACGCCTCTCTGAAAAAGGCGCCACGATCCGGCACGTTCATGGTGACATGCTGGGAATAGCCGCCGTCAAATGTCGCGTCGGCATACGGGAGCTTTTGCCCGTCCCCATGGCTGAACTCCACCGCGCCCTCCATCCCGACCAGCGCGGTCAGCTTGTTCCCCGCGTCAACGAACGGGGCGGTGATGTCGATGCCGTCGACGTGGCAGTTGAAGCGCTTTGCGAGATATCTGGCAGGCCCGCCAAGCCCGGAGCCGATATCGACAAGGCGTTGCCCGGCTTTTACTGGCAAGGCATCCGCCAGTTCCACCGTGGCCGGAAATCCGCGTGCGTGAAAATGGTCCACGGGCGCCAGTTGTTCCAAAGTCACGGTTTCCGGATTTATCCCCGCGCGACGCATGGCTTCGATCACCAGGGAATAAACGTCACCCTTCCCCCAATGATCCGCGATCGACTGTGAATCAGGCATTTGTCCCCCCCTTCCCCACCTCTTATTATCTTAGCATGAAGAGAAACGGCCTGACATGGATTGTGTATGCTGGCGGCAGGGGTACGAGCACCAGTTGCCCGCCTGAGGCGGAGCACCCATTCCGACGCAAGGTTCAGGCCGCGACGGCCTTGCGCACCATGTCCCAGTAGATGTCGCCGACCTTCTGGCGCGAAAGCCGCCCGCCCTCGCGGTACCAGGTATTCACACCGGTCAGCATCGCGATGATCGCGAGCGTCGCGATCTTGGTATCGGGTGCGGCGAAGATGCCCGCCGCCTGCCCCTCGCGCAGGATCGTCTCCAGCCGCGTCTCGTAGTCACGTCTGAGCGCTTCGATCGCGGCGAAGTTCTCCGCTCCGAGATTGCGCAATTCCATGTAGGACAGGAAGACCGCCGCAGGCCGTTCTAGGTTGAAGCGGATATGGAACCGCACGAAGCTTTCGAGCCGGGCAAGGGGGCCGTCGCCCTTGGGCTCGTCCTCCCAGGCGGCGATCAAATCGTCCATGTGCTCTTTCAGCAGGTCGAAAAGCAGGGTCTCCTTGTCGGGCGTGTAAAGATAGAGAGCGCCGGCCTGCACGCCGACCTCGGCCGCGATCTGGCGCATGGAGACGGCGGCGAAGCCGTGCCGCGCGAACAGATCGAGCGCCGCGCGGCGAATGCGCGGGCCGGTAATTTCGGAATGTGATCCGGTCTTGCGGGCCATGCGGCCAGAGTATCTGAACGTGCGTTCAATACAATCCCCGCACCGCTTGCGCCGGAAGGGCGAGACCGACTAGTCTCGGCCAGCCTGCCAGAAAGTCACGCCATGCGCGCCGCCCGTCTTCTCGCCCTCGTCCTGACGCCTCCGATCGCGGGCTGCGCGACGTTCCCCGTGCTCGACGCGTCTCCGGAACCGGCTGCCGCCCAGGCGGACTATCCTGTTCTTCTGCCCATCGACACGATCCTTGCCCAGGTCGCGCCGGAGCCGGAAACCGATCCCGCTGCCGCGCTCATGGCGCGGGCGGCGGCGCTGAAGGCGCGCGCGGCAGCGTTGCAGCAGGTCGACCTCTCGGGCTGATCCGGTCGTCGCCGGCGCGCCACGCAACACCCAATTCGGTCGGAGCGCGTTGCAAGCCGGGGAATGTCAGGCTAACACCTGCCAGGCCCTCAAGGGCTGACAGTCAAATCACGGAGATCTCCATGTCCCAGCCCCTGCGTCTTGGCATCGCCGGCCTCGGCACGGTGGGCATCGGCACGGTGAAGATCATCCAGCGCCACGCGGGCCTTCTTGCCCGGCGCTCTGGCCGCGCGATCGAGATCACGGCCGTCTCGGCTCGCAACCGGACCAAGAACCGCGACGCCGATCTTTCCGGCTACGGCTGGGAAGAGGATCCGGTGGCGCTCGCCACCCGCAAGGACATCGATGTCTTCGTGGAACTCATGGGCGGGTCGGACGGCCCGGCGCTGGAGGCCACGCGCGCCGCGATCGCTTCCGGGAAGGACGTCGTGACCGCGAACAAAGCCATGCTCGCGCTCCACGGCCAGGCGCTTGCGGCGGCGGCCGAGGAAAAGGGCCACGTCATCCGATTCGAAGCCGCGGTCGCGGGCGGTATCCCGGTGGTAAAGGCGCTGACCGAAGGCCTTGCCGGCAACGAGATTCGCCGGGTGATGGGCGTGATGAACGGCACCTGCAACTACATCCTGACGCGGATGGAAAGCGCGGGCCTGCCTTATGACGAGGTTTTCGAGGAAGCCCGGCAGCTTGGCTACTTGGAGGCCGACCCGAATCTCGACGTGGGTGGGATCGACGCGGGCCACAAGCTCAGCCTTCTGGCCTCGATCGCCTTCGGAACGAAGGTGTCCTTCGACGCGGTGGAACTGGAAGGCATCGGCCGGATCTCCATCGACGATATCCGCCGCGCCGGGGACATGGGATACCGGATCAAGCTTCTCGGGGTTGCGCAAATGACGGGGCGCGGCCTCGAACAGCGTATGTCGCCCTGCCTCGTCCCAGCCGACAGCCCGTTGGGCCAGCTCCAGGGCGGGACCAACATGGTCGTCCTAGAAGGCGACAGCGTCGGCCAGATCGTGCTGCGCGGCGCCGGTGCGGGCGAAGGGCCGACGGCCTCCGCCGTCATGGCCGACGTGATCGAGATTGCGCGCGGTTGCCGGATCTCCACCTTCGGCCAGCCGGCCGCCTCGCTCGCCGATCCGGTCGCGGCAAAGGCTGCCGCGCCTGCGCCCTACTACCTCAGGATGGAACTAACCGACAAACCCGGCGCGCTCGCCAAGGTGGCGACGATTCTCGGCGAGGAAGGCATCTCCATCGACCGGATGCGGCAATACGGACATGCCGACACCTCGGCCCCGGTGCTGATCGTCACGCACAAGGCGACCCGCGACGCGATCGACCATGCGCTGAAGCGGCTGCCCGCGACCGGCGTCCTCGTGGGCGATGCGGTGGCGATCCGCATCGAAACCGTCTGAAGTATTGGGGCGGGAATCCGCGGATAAGGACGTCTTACACTGATCTCATGCCAACGCTGACGCGAAGCGACCCTCGCCTTCGCCGTGCTGACTACTGTTGTCTATC
>JBNKFC010000378.1:0-2620 GCA_050289105.1 Paracoccaceae bacterium
TCGCCGCGCGTGTTGAGGAAAAGCGCCTCGTCGATGCCTTCGGGCAGGGCGGCGCGGGTGCGGTCGTAGAGCGCGCGCTCGGTCGTCTTGTGGCGGAGGAGCGGGGCGTCCGGGTCGAGCCGGTCAGGGGCGAGGATCAGCCGCCATTCGGGCGGATTCGGGGCGAGGGGGGCCGTCGTCACCTCGGCGTCGCCGGTTCGGCCGATGGTGAGGCGGACGCGAAGGGGCGAAGGCTCCGAGACCGTGGCGAGCGCGGTGTCGATGGCGGCCCGGTTCCAGCGGAAACCGAGCGTTTCGGCCGAGGCGCGGGCGCGGGCAAGATGGGCGTCGACGCGTCGAAAACTGGCGCCGTCCCAGCCGAAGGTCTCGATCAGCCGTGTGTCAGCTCTGCAAACCGGGCTTTCCACAGCGCCTCCTCGTATTCCCCCTCGGGCGTCGAATCCGCGACGATGCCGCCGCCAACGCCGAATTCGACCTCGCTCTCATCGTAGAGAGTCAGCGTGCGGATCGCTACGTTGAAGCGCGCAGCACCGTCCGGGCCGATCCAGCCGATGGCGCCGCAATAGGCGCCGCGCGGGGCGGGTTCCAACTCGCGGATGATCTCCATCGCACGGATCTTCGGGGCGCCGGTGATCGAGCCGCAGGGAAAAAGTGCGCGCAGAAGCGCCGCCGGCGTAATGCCGGGGCGGAGCCGGCCGGTGACGCGGGACACCATCTGGTGCACGGTCGCATAGGATTCGATCGCGAACAGCTCGGGCACCTTGACCGAGCCGACCTCGCAGATCCGCGAGATATCGTTGCGCAAAAGGTCAACGATCATGAGGTTTTCGGCGCGGTTCTTCACGCTTTGCTGCAGGTCGAGCCGCAGCGCCGCGTCATGGGCGGGGTTGGAGGCGCGGGGCGCGGTGCCTTTCATCGGGCGGGTCTCGATCCGGCCCTCGGCGTCGGTCGCGAAGAACAGCTCGGGCGAGCGCGAGACGAGAACCGGCAGGTCCGGCAAGGCGACGAAGGCACCATGGCGGACCGGCTGGCGGGCGGCGAGCGCACCATATAGGCCAAGCGCGCTGCCGGTCCGGCGCGCCCGCATCGGCATGGTCAGGTTGGCCTGATAGATGTCGCCGGCGCCGATATAGGCGAGGATGCGGGCGAGGGCGGCGCCATGGGCCACCGCGTCCCATGCCGGGGTTGCGGCGCTTAGACCGGCGCCGTCGGCCTCGGCCGTGGCGCGGTCGAGGATCGGTGCCGCGTCGCCCGGTGCGTCGTAGACACCGAAGGCCAGAAGGGGCAGGCGCCGGGTTTCCGGCAGAAGCGGCGCGAGGCGCGGCTCGAACGCGTAGCCCGCCTCATAGCTGACGAAACCGGCGAGCCACCGGCCCTCGGCGCGGGCGGAATCGAGCGCGGCGAGCGCACCATCCAGCTCCGCCGCCGTATCGGCGCGGATCAGGGCGCGGGGCGCGTCGAACGCTGCCGGGGCGCCCTTGGGGCCGTCTTCGATGAGGATCATGTGGTCGCGCCGGATCGGGTGTCAGTCGCGGGCGAACTTGGGCGTTCCGGTCGCCGACCGCAAGCACGATGCCGCCGCTTTTCCGATCGTTCCCGCCTTCGACCACGTCCGAGTTTGACCGAGGTCAAAGTAGGTTGCGCGGCGCCGCGCCAGAAAGGGGGTGACAGCATGAAAGGAAAGCGCGATGTCGAACACACCCCATGAGTTGCACGAGGAATTCCCCGCCGAGGCCGAGAAGATCCACGCATTGAAGATCTCGAATGCGCACTTCGCCAAGCTCGCCGACGAATACCACGCGCTGAACCGCGAGGTTCACCGGGCCGAGACCGGCGTTGAACCGGTCGACCAGTTCGCCGAGGTCGAGATGCGCAAGAAGCGCGCGGCGCTGAAGGACGAGATTTTCCGGATGATCTCGGCGGCCTGATCTCAGCCGATCTCGTAAGGAAGCACTCCGCGCCGGTCGGGATCGACGCGGAGTTGCCGTTCCAGCGGCGGGACCGACCGTTGGTGGCAGTCCCGCCGGTCGCAGATGCGGCAGGAAATTCCGATCGGCTCGAAGGCGCGGGCATTGGTGAGGTCGAGGTCGTCGGCATAGACAAGGCCCTTGGCATGGCTGATCTCGCAGCCGAGACCGATGGCATAGCGGCGCACCGGGGCGTGGAACGAGCCGCCGGGCTTCGAAACGTCGCGGGCGAGGCAGAGATAGCGCACGCCGTCCGGAGTCTCGGCCAGTTGGCGCAGGAAGCGGCCGGGCGTCTCGAAGGCCTGGTGGACGTTCCAGAGCGGGCAGGCGCCTCCGAACCGCGCGAACTGGAGCCGCGTTGCCGAGTGCCGCTTGGTGATGGTGCCGGCCTGGTCGACCCGGACGAAGAAGAACGGGATGCCCTTGGCGCCGGGCCGCTGCAGGGTCGACAGCCGGTGCGCCACCTGTTCGATCGACGCGCCGAAGCGCTGTGCCAGCCGTTCGAGATCGTGCCGCGATTCTTCAGCCGCTTCGAGAAAGGCTCGGTAGGGCAGGAGGGCCGCACCGGCGAAGTAGTTCGCCAGCCCGATCTTGGCGATGGCGCGGGCGGTGTCGGACTGGAACCGGGCGAGATCGAGCGTCGCTTCCAGAAG
>JBNKFC010000379.1:0-14268 GCA_050289105.1 Paracoccaceae bacterium
CGCGCTGTCCTGCGACACCTTTTCCTGCGCCAAAGCCACGCGATAGGCTGCACGCAACTGTTCCACCGAGAGCCGCGCCTGCGCGAGCGCCGCATCGGCCTGCGCAAGCGCGAGGGTGTAGGGCTCAGGGTCCACGCGGAAGAGCGGATCGCCTGACGCGACCCGCTGGCTGTCGTCCACATAGACTTCGGTCACGCGGCCGGAGACGTCGGACGCCACCGAGATGCGGGCTTGCTGGACCGACGCGTTCTCGGTCGATTCGTAGCGCCCGGCGTCGAGCCAGGCCCAGCCGCCGACGAGGATCAACGCGGCGGGGAGCGCGGCCATCAGCCACGTCTTCGGTTTCTTGCGTGCGGGTTCAGTGGTCATTTTGCGGCTCGGCGGGTTCGGAAAGGTTGGCGATGATGTGGCGCAGGATGCTCATGAGCTGATCCCGCGTGCCGGGGGGGAGGTTGGCGAGCGCATCATCGTAGATCCGGTCCGCGATCTTCTTCGCCTCGGCAAAGGCCTCGGCCGTCTTGTCGGTCGGCGTGACGATGCGGACGCGGCGGTCGGCCGGATCGGGGTCGCGGCTGACCCAACCGCCGTCCTGCATCCGGTCCAGCAAGCGGGACACCGAAATCGGCTCGATCTCAAGCAGTTCCGCCAGTCGGGCCTGAGAGGCTTGGCCCTCGCGCACGAGATGGACAAGGCACCGCCACTGGGCGGAGCTGAGACCCAGCTCGGCTGCACGGTCCTCGAACCGCCGCCGGATCGCCCGGGCCGCGTCGTGAAGGAGAAAGCCGAGGCTTTCATGGGGCTGCTTCGGCATGCTTATCAGTCCGCTTCGAATAGAAGGTGAGCAGAGATATTATAAGCGTGCTTAGTAAATCAAGAGGCTCTTGAAAAGAAACGCGGCGCCCGGTGAGGGGCGCCGCGCCGAAGCTCGAATTTTCGTGTTCAGATGCCGACGGCGAGGATCGCGCGGGCGAGCACGGGCACGGTGGTCGTGTTCAACCCGGCAATATTGAGACGCGAATCGCCGACCATGTAGATACCGTGCTCTGTCTTCAGCCGCTCAACCTGCTCGGGGCTCGCGCCGAGGCGCGAAAACATGCCGCGGTGCTGGGCGAGGAAGCCGAAGCGGTCGGAGCCCGAAACCTTCTGCAATTCCTTCGCGAGTTGTTCGCGCAGCGCAAGCATGCCAAGCCGCACCTCCTCCAACTCCGCCTGCCAGTCCGCGCGCAAGGCCGGATCTGTCAGGATCATCGTGACGAGCCGCGCGCCATGATCCGGCGGGAAGGAATAGTTCTGCCGGTTGAGGAAGGCGAGCGTGCCTTGCGTCACCTCGCGCTTCGCTGGGTCCGACAGTGCCATCAAGGCGCCGGTCCGCTCGCGGTAGATGCCGAAATTCTTGGAACAGGACGCGGCGATCAACACCTCGGGCAGGCGGTCCGCGATGAGCCGCACCCCGGCCGCATCGGCATCAAGCCCGTCGCCGAAGCCTTGGTAGGCGATGTCGATCATCGGGATCGCGCCGGTCTTTTCGAGAAGGGTGGCGACCTCGGCCCATTCCGGCAGCGTCAGGTTGGCCCCGGTCGGGTTGTGACAGCAGCCGTGCAGCAGAACCACATCACCGGGTTTTGCCGCCGAAAGGTCGGCCATCATCGCCTCGAACGCCACGGCGCGGGTATCGGCGTCGAAATAGCGATAGGGCTCCACCGACATGCCGAGGTATTTCAGGATCGACAAATGGTTCGGCCAGGTCGGGTCGGACACCCAGACCCGCGCCTCGGGCGACGCCATGCGGATCAGTTCGAACCCCTGCCGCACCGCGCCGGTCCCGCCGGGGGTCGCGACGGAGGCGAGGCGGTCCGTTGCCAGGCTGTCGCCAAGCACGAGCGACGAAAGCGCCGCGTTGAAGTCCGGATCACCCGCAAGACCCGTGTAGGTCTTCGTTGTCTCCGTCTCCCAAAGCTGCTTTTCGGCTGCCTTCACTGCGCGCATGACCGGCGTCAGGCCGGTCGCGTCCTTGTAGACGCCGACGCCGAGGTCGATCTTGTCGGCGCGGGGATCGGCCTTGAACTGGCCCATCAGTTGCAGAATCTTGTCGGCCGGCTGCGGCTTCAGGTTGCCGAACATGGGCGTTCCTATCCTTTCGCGACCTTCAGGTCGTTGTACATGCCCCATTCCGCCCAGGACCCGTCGTAGAGCGAATGGTCGAGCTTGCCGATCCGTTCGAGCGCGAGGTTGAGGATCGCAGCCGTCACACCGGACCCACAGGTGGTGATCACCGGCTTCCCAAGGTCGGCGCCGGCAGCCTGGAACACCGCGCGGAGCGCGTCGGGCGATTTCATCGTGCCGTCCTCGTTCAGAAGCGACCGGTAGTGCACGTTTTTCGAATGCGGAATGTGACCGGAGCGCAGTCCGGCGCGGGGCTCGGGTTCGGTGCCAGCGAAGCGGCCGGGGCTGCGGGCGTCAAGGATCTCGTGATCGCCGAGCTTCGCCGCCGCAGCGACCTGGGTCACGTCCCTCACCAGATGCGCCTGACGGCTGACGGTGATGTGGCGGTCGCGCAGCACCGGCGGCATGTCCTCGACCGGGCGGCCCTCGGCCCGCCATTTCGTGAAGCCGCCGTCAAGCACCGCGACATCGGTCTTGCCCATCAGCCGGAAGGTCCACCAGACCCGCGCGGCCGAGAACAATCCCGCGCCATCATAGACCACGACCTGGTGACCGTCGCCCACGCCCATCGCCCGCATGCGGCTGATGAATTTCTCCGGCGGCGGCGCCATATGCGGCAATTCCGAGCGCTGGTCGCTGATCTCGTCGATGTCGAAGAAGCGCGCGCCGGGAATGTGGCCCTCGGCATATTCCGCCTTCGGGTCCCGGCCCGTTTCGGGAAGGTACCACGATGCGTCGAGGATCCTCAGATCAGGATCCTTCAGATGCGCCTCCAGCCAATCGGTGGAGACGAGAGTTTTCGGATCGTCGAGCGACATGACCGTCCCTTTCCTGCCTGATCTGCAATAACCGGCGGGGGCGGGAAGGTGCAAGCCGCTTGGAAGTGCGGGGCAGGGGCGAAGGCCGCCCCGCACCGGGGATTACTTCGCCATCATGCTCTTGATGACGCCTGCGATCGCCATCACGACACCGCCGCCGACGCCGCCCGAGGCGACGGAGGAAATGATCGAGCCGATGTCGAGACCGGCCGCCGCGTCGGCCGCGCCGCCGGCGAGGAGGCTTCCGAGGATCTGCTGGCCGAGGCCGCCGCCGATGATGCCGGCGATCGAGTTGCCAAGTGGCCCGAGATCGAGATTTTTCAGGACCTTACCAACAATATTGCCGCCTGCAGCGCCCGAGATGAGGCTGATGATCAGCTGTTCCATTTACACAGGTTCCTTCCCGTCGGGCCGCAATGATACCGGTCCAACGGCCCGGCCCCCAGCCGTCAGGTGCGGCGGAGTGTCTCATGTTAACGCTATCGCGGCAATTCCGGAGTGTCGCACGACATAGCTGACCAAGCGTCAGCCTTGTTTCAGAAGGCGTTCTTTCTGCCGATTCCAATCGCGCTTTGCTTCGGTCGCGCGCTTGTCGGCGACCTTCTTGCCCTTGGCGATGCCGATCTTCAGCTTCACCCGGCCCTTGTGGTTGAAATACATGACGAGCGGCACCAGCGTCATGCCCTCACGTCCGACCGCCTGCCAAAGGCGCGACAATTCCTTCTTGGACACCAAAAGCTTGCGCCTCCGCCGCTCTTCGTGACCGAAGACTCCCGCCTGCGTGTAGGGCGCGATGTAGCTGTTGATCAGCCAAAGTTCGCCATCCTCGACCGAGGCGTAGCTGTCGGCGATGTTCGACTGGCCGGTGCGCAGCGACTTGACCTCGGACCCGCTCAGCACGATGCCGACCTCGAGATCGCTCTCGATGAAGTAGTCGAACCGCGCGCGGCGGTTCTCTGCAATCACCTTGTAATTTGGGTCGGATTTCTCGGCCATGACCCGCACGAGATAGGCGAGGCCGAGGCGCAAGTCCAGTCGGGGCTTTCCTGAGCACACCCGTTCGGGCAGAAATGGCGAACCTCCGGAGGAGAAGGCTATATGTTCATCCAGATCGCACTCGGCACGGTGCTCATCTTTCTGACGATCCTCGTCTCGGGGATCGCCTTCTGGGCACTCGAGGTCCTGCTGGTCCGGTCGCAATTCTGGCTCGTGCGCGAACCGCACCGGCCGAAACTGGCGATGGTGCTGTCGGTGACGGTGATCTGGGTGCTCGGCACGGTGACGGCGGGCGTCTGGATCTGGGCCTTCGCTCTCCGTGCGCTCGACATCTTCGTCACGATGGAGGCGTCGGTCTACTTCTCGCTCGTAGCTTTCACGACGCTCGGTTTTGGCGACATCCTTCTTCCCCACCAGTGGCGGCTTCTCGGCGGCATGGCGGCGGCGAATGGGCTCCTGAGCATGGGGCTCCTTACCGCAATGATGGTCGAGGTGCTTCGCCATGTCCGGCTCTGGCAAATGGAGGGCAAACGGCAGAAGCAATGAAGGGCGGCGGGGGGTGTGAGAGTCGGTTCCGCGAACCCATACGGTCCGTTGGCGATGGTCCACCTCCTTTCCTTTCCCTCCGGGGCAGACGATCCCGGTTTCAATCACGGGGACCGGCTGGTTGCGTCCCCGCCGCTGGGTCGCTACAGGCGCAGGATGGCCGTGTAGGCCCAGGACAGTAGGAAAGGTGCCCGCGCATGGCCGATGACGAGGACTATGTCTATGACGAGGCGACAGGCGAGTGGCGACCGGCCTCGGAAATGGCGGCCGAGGCGGCGGTGAAGGTCTTCGATGCGGAAGGCAAAGTGCTAGCCGACGGCGATTCCGTGACGCTCATCAAGGATCTGAAAGTCAAAGGGACGAGCACGGTGCTGAAACGCGGCACTGTCATCAGTTCGATCCGGTTGACCGATGATCCCGAACTGGTCGACTGCCGTCACGACGCTATCAAGGGTCTGGTCCTGCGCACCGAATTTATTCGCAAGCGCTGACCCCTTAAGCCCGCCAAGTCACCTTCCCGCCCGCGACAGTAAGAGCAATGCTCATGCCCGCGATGGCCTCGGCCGGGGTCGCTTCGATATCGTCTGACAGAACCACGACGTCCGCGGCCAGACCAGGTTTCAGCATGCCGGTCAGGTGATCGAGATGCGCGGCCCAGGCGCCGCCGGCGGTATAGGCGTGGAGAACGCGCATCAGGTCCACCCGCTCGTCTCCGGCGCCAGGTGCATCATAGGGCTGCCGCGTCAGCGCAGCACCGATGCCCCGCAGGACGGAGACGTCCGTCACCGGCCAGTCAGAGGCAAAGGCGATAGGCGCGCCGGCCTTGGCGAGCGTGCGGCAAAGGTAGGCGTCCTTCAGCCGGTCCCGGCCAATGACGTCGATGGTGGGATGAAGCGCGAAGTCCATTGCGCCGGGTGCGTGCGGCGGCTGGACGGAGGCGGTGATACCGAGATGTCCAAGACGGGGAATGTCGGCCTGGTCGATCAGTTCGATATGCTCGATCCGGTGCCGGCTGTCACGCTTGCCATTGGCCTTTTGCGCTGCCTCGTAACCGTCGATCGTGGTCCTGACCGCCCCGTCGCCGATGGCATGAACGGCGATCTGGTGGCCGCGCCGGTCGATCTCGGTCGCGATCTCGTTGAAGCGCGGGCCGGGAAAGAGCGGTTCCGCCCGGTGTCCGGGGTGGCCGGGATAGTCGTTCAGCATATAGGCGGTTCGGCTGTCCACCACGCCGTCCATGAACAGTTTCACGAAGCGGCACGACAGCCATTCGTCGTCGAAGTCACGGCTCATCTCGTCGGCACGATCAAGCTCGGACAGGTCCATGTGGGGCTTGAAGTGGAACGGCACCTTGACGCGCGCGGTCAGCCCGCCGGCTTTATGCAGACCCCGCAGAAGCTCGAGCGTGTAGCGGTTGCCGTCCATGTTCACCATCGAGGTGATGCCGTGTTTCGCGCAATGGGCGAGGCCGGCGGCGACCTTGGCGCGGTCGATGGCCTGTTCCGCTTCGGAGGGCCATGGAGAGGGCTCGCCGCCGGTCGCGATGCCAAGGTTGAGCCGAGCCTCGCCGCCAAGCGCGATGACCGGGGCGAAGGCTTCGAATTCCCGGAGTTCGCCGGTGGCGAGACCGTCCGAGCCCATCACCACCTCATGCCCGTGCGGCATGGCTGCGCCGTTCAGGATGCCCGCTGCCTTTAGCGCGGCAGTATTGGCCCAGACCGTGTGATGGTCGTGTGCGGTGATCGCGATGGGCCGGTCTGCGATGATCCGGTCGAGGTCATGCCGTGACATCGGGTGGTCGAGCATCGCGTAATGTCCGCCCTGCGCCATCACGAGGGGGCGGTCAGGATGTGCTGCGGCGAAGTCGCGGAAGGCGCGGGTGAGGGCCGCTTCTCCGTCCGCATGGGCCAGCTGCAGATGCGCAAGCTCGGCGCCGCCAAGGACGAGGTGAAGGTGGCTTTCGACGAACCCCGGCAACAGCGTCGCGCCCTTGCAGTCGATGACCTCGGTGGCTGAACCTGCCAGCGCCTCGATCTCGGCCCGTCTGCCTACGGCCGCGATCTGGCCCGAGGCGAGTGCGATGGCCTCGGCGCGCGGTTTGCCCGGGTCCATCGTCAGGATGCGCGCGTTCGTGAGGATCAGGTCGGGTGTCATGCGGGAACTCCATGCCGGATATGATCAAATGGCTATCCCGGCGCGAAGCCGTTGAACACCCCCCGACCGACACGGGAGTGTCGTTTTGCGGATGTCAGGCTGAAAGCCGGGCCTTCAGCACGCGGCGCAGAATCTTGCCCGAGGCGGATTTCGGGATCGCGTCGATGAAATGGATCTCTCGGACCTGCTTGTAGTGGGCGAGGCGACCTTCGAGGAACGCGCTCACATCCTCGGCGCTGGTCGTGGTGCCAGCGGCGCGGACGAGGAAAGCGATTGGCACCTCGCCCGCTTCGTCATCGGGCTGGCCGACAACGGCGGCGTCGGAGATGCCGGGGCAGTCGAGAAGTTCGGCCTCCACCTCGGCGGGCGCGACCTGGAAGCCCTTGACCTTGATGAGCTCCTTCAGCCGGTCATGGATGTAGAGATACCCCTCCGCGTCGAAGGACGCGATGTCGCCGGTCATCATCCAGCCATCCTCGGTGAGTGTTTCGGAAGTTGCCTTGGGGTTGTTCAGGTAGCCCTTCATCACTTGTGGCCCGCGCACCCAGAGCTCCCCCTCTTCTCCAGGCCCGAGGTTCTGCCCCGAGCCGATCCCGACGATGCGGCATTCGGTGCCCGGAGCTGTTTGGCCCGCGGAACCCGGGCGGCCCCTGCCGGCGGCCGTGATGTGGCTGACCGGGCTCATCTCGGTCATACCGTAGCCCTGTTCACAGAGAACCCCGAGCCGTTCGCTGACGGCGTTCGAAAGCGGTGCCCCGAGGGGGGCAGCGCCCGAGAAGACGTATTCGAGCCCAGAGAGGTTGAACTGATCGACCATCGGGTGCTTGGCGAGAGCCAGGACGACAGGTGGAACGCAGAAGGCCTGCTTGGTTCGGTGCTCCTGGATGAGCCGGAGAAACAGTTCCAGATCGAAACGGGGCATCGTGATGACGCCACCGCCTGCGCCAAGGTAGAGGTTAGCGAGCACGGTCATGCCGTAGATGTGGAAGAAGGGCAGGAAGCCGACGGTCAATTCGCCAGGCGCAATGGGCCGCGAGGCCATGATCTGATCGACATTGGCGACGAGATTGCGATGGGTCAGCATGACCCCCTTCGGCAGGCCGGTCGTGCCGGAGGAATAGGGCATGACGAGCGTGTCGTTCACAACGTCGACCGGCACCTGTTCGGCAAGGGGCGCCCCCAATAGGTCAGCGAAAGGCGTGGTGCCGGGCGTGCCGTCCAGCGTCACGATTTCCTTCACAGCCGTGCTCGTCGCGCCCTCCTTCGCGATCTCGGCGAAGGCGCCGATGGTGATGAGCATCTCTGCACCGGAATCCTTGAGCTGGTGGTTCAGCTCATGCGCCGTGTAGGTCGGGTTCACCGTGGTGATCGTGCCGCCCGCCCAGGCGGTTCCGTGGAAGGCGAGAACGAATTCGGGAAGGTTTGGCAGCATGATCGCGACGCAGTGGCCCGGACCGATGCCACGCGCCGCAAGACCACCGGCGACGCTCTTGATGCCATCCACGATCTGGCCCGCGGTCAGGCGTCTGCCGGTCGGTCCCTCGATCAGCGCGTCACGCTCACGGTCGCAGAGGCCTTCGATGACGCGTTGTGTGATGGTGATGTCGCGTAGATCGATATCCCCGAACGGGCTCGTATAAATCCGCATGGCCGCCTCCCCCCTCGAGAACGACATCAGAGGAACGAGCGTAGCATGGTTTGGCGGCCGTGGTACCGGCAATTTGGCTCGCGAGATGGCTGGGTTATCTGCGGACCCTATGTCCGCACGCCCGGAGATGCAGCGCGGTCTCCGCATCCGCGCTGAGGGTGGCGCGCAGGTGCCGGCTTTCACCGGCATTCTGCCCACCCGTCGGTCTTTGTTCCTGTCGGGATGATCGGCGGCCTGCAGCCAAGGCGATCTTCTGCAAGAGCGATGCCCAGTGGGGCCCTCCGCGCCAAATTGTCCGCACCGTCGCGGAAGATGCTGCCTGAATATGTGCCATTGTGCCCTCGTCTTTCGTATGCGCCACCGACGCGGCGCTGATGCGAGAACTATGCGGGCAAGGGGATGGTCATGCTAAGTGCAGGATCTGGATCGAACCCGATACAAAATCTGGACTGGACCCGGAGCGATGGGCAGACCTAGTCTTTGGAGGGCAAGGAGGGAACAGCGGTGAACCACAAGCCCTACGGAATGATCTGCCCCGTCACGCGCGCATGCGAATTGCTCGAACCGCGTTGGACGATCGCCATTCTCGTCGGTCTCTGGGCGGGCGCGACCAAGTTCAATGAACTGCGCAGAGAGGTCGGCAGCATTTCTCCCACGCTCTTGTCTAAGCGTCTCAAGGACCTTGAGGATCTCGGGCTTGTCGAGCGGATCACAGATCCGGCGACGGGTTCGGTGGACTATCTGAGAACCGAGATGGCCATCGCACTCGAACCGGCGCTGACGGCCCTGGCGGAATGGGCGCAATGCTGCGTCGATGCCGAAACCGCTATGCGCTCGGCCAGTTCGTCGAACCTGATGTGGAACATGCGAAAATACGTCGTGTCCGAGGAACTGCCGCGCAGGCGCGTCGTCATCCAGTTTCGCTTTTCCGACGAGGCGACCGAATATGACCGGCATTGGGTCGTCATCCAGCCGGACGCGCCGGTCGAGATCTGCACGTCCATCCCCGGTTTCGACATCGACCTTTTTGTCGAGACGAGCATTCTTTCGATGACGGGGATCTTCATGGGCCGGACAACCTTTGCCCGCGAAGAGGAACTGGGCGAGATCTACTATAGCGGCGATCCGGTGCTTTCTCGGACGATAGGTCGGTGGCTCAGGCCGCACAACTACGCGGCATTCGAGGGCGTCCTGCAACTGCCCGACGAGCGGTCGCGGGGAGCGACCGGGAAATGCCGTATGTCTCAGCGATCCTCTTTGAGCGAGTCGGCGCCCGCAAAGTGAGCGGGCGCCAGGTCTCGCATCGCCCCGGCCGGTGGCGTCAGTTCATGAGCCCGGCGTGGCGCATTGCTGCGTCGATCTTTGCCTTGGTTTCGGGCAGGAGTGTCGTCAGCGGCGAGCGCACCTCTTCCGAACACATGCCGAGCTTGGAGAGCCCGTATTTCGCCCCGGCGAGGCCCGGCTCGATGAAGATCGCCTCGTGCAGCGGCATCAGCCGGTCCTGATAGGCGAGGGCGGTAGCGAAATCGCCGGCCAGCGTCGCTTCCTGGAACTCGGCGCAAAGCTTCGGGGCCACGTTCGCGGTCACCGAAATCGCCCCGACGCCGCCATGCGCGTTGAAGCCGAGCGCGGTCGCGTCCTCGCCAGAGAGCTGGATGAAATCCTTGCCGCAGGAGGCGCGCTGCTGGCTCACGCGCTCGATCTTGCCAGTGGCATCTTTGACGCCGACGATGCGGGGAAGCTTTGCAAGGTCGCCCATCGTCTCGGGCGTCATGTCGATCACCGAGCGCGGCGGGATGTTGTAAATGATGATCGGCAGGGTGCAGGCGTCGTGCATCGCCTTGAAATGCGCGTAAAGCCCGCGCTGCGTCGGCTTGTTGTAATAGGGCGTCACGACGAGCGCCGCATCGGCGCCCGCGCGTTCGGCATGGCGGATGAGGTCGATCCCCTCGGCGGTGTTGTTCGAGCCCGCGCCGGCGATGATCGGCACGCGACCGGCTGCGGCCTTGACCACCGCTTCGATGACCTGGCCGTGTTCCTCATGGCTCAGCGTCGGACTTTCGCCGGTCGTGCCAACGGGAACGAGACCATGCGTGCCTTCGGCGATATGCCAGTCCACGAGTTTCTTGAGCGCGTTCCAATCCACCGCGCCGTCCTTGAACGGCGTGACGAGGGCAACATAAGACCCTTTGAACATGACACGCTCCTTTGGTGTTCTGGGCGAGACTCGCCCGTTGAAATCGCGCGGAACCTATAGGGATTGGGCGGTCTTGCCAAGTTTGTGTGTTGCGGGCGCGGCCAAGACCGCTATCCTTGGAAAAAACACGTCGAGGCAGTGCAAAACCATGTTCGGTCCCCTAGTCAGGTCGGCGCCTTTGGTGCTGGTTCTTACCCTCTGTTTCAGTCCCGCGGTGCGGGCGGACGATCCAGCCGCCTTCCGGGCGGCGCTGGCCGCGGCCGACGGACGCGACTGGTCCGTGGCGGTGGCGAAGGCGCGCGCCGCAGGGCCGCTCGCCGCTGCCGTGATCGACTGGGAGCGGCTTCGTGACGGCAAGGGCGGCTTCGACGAATACGTCGCTTTCCTTTCCCGCTACCCGGATTGGCCCGGATTGCCTTACCTGCGCCAGCGCGGCGAGGCCGTGATCGCCGAAGATACGCCGTCCGACGCGGTCATCGGCTATTTCGCGGTCGGCAAGCCGCAGACGGGCACCGGCAGCCTCGCGCTCATCGCCGCCTTGCAGGCGAAGGGGCAGGGCCAGGCGGCGGCGGAGGAAGCCGTGCGTGCCTGGCGCAGCCTTGCGATGAGCGACGGCGAGCATGCGCTCTTCATCGCCCGGCACGGCGCGCTTCTCGTTGATCATCACGACGGCCGGACGGCGGCGATGCTGCGCGCAGGAAACATCGCCGACGTGCGCCGGATGCTGCCCTTGAACGGCGACTATACCCGCAAGGTGGCCGAAGCCCGCGTGGCGCTCCAGGCCGACGAGAAGGGGATCGACGGGTTGATCGCGGCGCTTCCGGAAAAGGCGGTGAATTCTGGCGGACTCGCCTATGACCGCTTCCGCTGGCGCATCCGCAAGGACCTTTACGACAGCGCCGACGAGCTGCTTCTGGAACGCTCGACCAGCGCCGAGGCGCTCGGCGATCCCGAGCAATGGGCCGACTGGCGCCGCCGGCTGGCGCGGAAGGAAATGCGCGAGGGCGATGCGGGCCGGGCCTACAAGATGGCGGCCTGGCACCACCTGACGCGCGGCGACGACTATGCCGACCTCGAATGGCTCGCGGGCTATATCGCGCTCAGAAAACTCGGCGACGCGAAGACCGCGCTTTCCCACTTCGACCGCTTCGCCAAGGCCGTGAACGGGCCGATCAGCCTTGCCCGCGCCGGTTACTGGCGCGGCCGCGCCTACGAGGCGCTGGGCGATGCCGCGAATGCTCGCGCCGCCTACGCCGAGGGCGCGCGCTATCCGACCTCGTTCTACGGCCTTCTCTCGGCCGAAAAGGTCGGTCTGCCGCTGTCGCCGGCGATGGCGGGCGGCGAGGCCTATCCCGACTGGCGCACGCTGCCGGCCGCCAATTCTACCGTTCTTCTCGCCGCCCGCGAACTGATGGCCGCCGGGGACGAAACGCTGGCGGCACGCTTTCTTCTGCACCTCGGCGAGGGGCTCTCGGGCTACGAGATCGGCGCGCTGGCCGGGATGGCGGTCGAGGCCAAAGAACCCTATGTCGCGCTGGTCCTCGCCAAGGCGGCCGCCGACAAGGGTGTGATCTGGCCCACAGCCTATTTCCCGGTGCCGGCCCTCTCGGGCCTCGACCTGCCGGTCCGGCCCGAGCTTGCGCTCTCCATCGCGCGGCGGGAAAGCGAGTTCAATGCCGCGGTCGTCTCCCATGCAGGCGCGCAGGGCCTCATGCAGGTGATGCCGGGCACCGCGAAGATGATGGCGAAAAAGATCGGGGTCAGCTACGAGCCCGGCAAACTTACCACCGACTGGCAGTACAATGCCCGACTCGGCGCCGCCTATCTCGACGAACTGGTGGACGAGTTCGGCAACTCGCCCCTTCTCGTCGCCGCCGGCTACAATGCCGGGCCCGGCCGCTCGCGGCAGTGGATCGCCCAGCTTGGCGATCCCCGCGCCGAGGGCGTCGATCCGGTCGACTGGATCGAGGCGATCCCCTTCCGCGAGACCCAGACCTACGTGATGCGCGTGGCCGAAAGCCTGCCGATCTACCGGGCGCGGCTCTCCGGCAAGACCGGGCCGCTCGATTTTACGGCCGAGTTGAAGGGGCGCTGAAGGGACGACCGGGGTGGGTTGAAAACCAACTCACCTTGCCGTCGGGCCTAACGCGCGGCCTTCCTTGCCCGCCAGAGCGTGAAGAGCCCGGCCGCCACCACGATTGCGGCGCCGATGGCGACGTTGGGCTCCAGCACCTCGCCGAAGATGAAGATGCCGAGGGCCGAGGCGAAGACGAGTTGCAGGTAGGCGAAGGGCTGAATGGCGCTCGCCTCGGCCACTTCGAGCGCCCGGATCATCAGCCAGTGGCCGGTCGCCGCCGTGCAGCAGAGAACCGCCATCCAGGCCCAGTCGCGGCCCGTCATCGGTTCCCAGTGGAAGAGCCCGACGGCGGTCATAACGACCGCGCCGCTGATTCCGGTCCAGAAGAAGCTGACGGCCGAGCGGTCGCCGCGCGCGACATAGCGAGTCAGAAGCCCGTAGAGCGCGAACATCAGTGCTGCCAGAAGCGGGATCAGCGCGGCCGGCGAAAAGACCCGGTAACCCGGTTCGAGAATGATCAGGACGCCGAGGAAGCCGACCCCGATCGCCGTCCAGCGCCGCCAGCCGACCTTCTCGCCCAGAACCGGACCGGAAAGTGCGGCGACGAGAAGCGGGTAGCAGGTGAAGACCGCGTGGCTTTCGACGAGGCCGAGGATGGTGAAGGCGGTCACCATCACGCAGATCTCGGCCGCCAGAAGCACGCCCCGGAAGATCTGGATCGCCGGGTAGCGCGTCCTGACTGCCGCACGGAGCCCGCCGCCCTTGCGGGACGCGACCGCCATCACGAAGGCCGCGAAGAACCAGTAGCGGATCATCACCACCATGTAGACGTTGTATTCGCTGGCCAGATGGCGCGAGATTCCGTCCTGCATCGCAAAGACGAAGCTTGTCGCGATCATCAGCATCGCGCCGAGGCGGAAATTCTGGTCGGTCATCGCGCCTCGCAGAGGGTGCCGCGGCTCATGTGCCGCTTCAGGCCGTAGCCCTTCACCCGCTCTACCCGAAATCCCGCCGAAGCCAAGCCCCTGCGGACGAAGCCCGCCGCCGTGTAGGTGGCAAAGCTGCCGCCCGGCGCGGTGTGACGGGCGACCTCCGCCATCAGGTCCTCCGACCAAAGCTCGGGGTTCTTCGCGGGTGAGAACCCGTCGAGATACCAAGCGTCAGCGCGGCCCTCCCAGCGTGGCAGCGTGTGGCGCGCATCACCTTCGACGACGTCGACATCGACGGTGCCGAGCGAAAACCGGCGCCCGCCCGCGGCCCAGGCGTCGAGAAGCTGTCCTGCCACCGCCTTGGCCTCGGGGAAGGCCGAGAGCGCCCGGGCCATGTCTGCGGGCGGCATCGGGAAGGCCTCGAAGCTCGTGTAGGACAGTCGCCCCGGTGTGCCCGATTGCGTCCAGAGGAGGACCGTGGCCAGAAGGTTCAGTCCGGTGCCAAAGCCTAGTTCGGCGATGCGGAACCCGCCGCGGAAGCGGTCCGGCAGTCCGTTCCCGGCGAGAAAGACGTGGCGCGTCTCGGCCAGACCATCGGCGATTGAGAAATAGGGGTCGTCGAAGAGCGAGGACAGAGGCACTCCGTCCTCGTGCCACACGACCTGCTCGCTCTGGTCCTTCGCTGCCATCTGGCTTACCCCTTCGGGCGGCAGTTAGGCGAAGGGCGGGCCAATGGCAAT
>JBNKFC010000380.1:0-9670 GCA_050289105.1 Paracoccaceae bacterium
CCAGCCTTCCGGCCCTCGTGGAAGGCATAGGGCGCCTGGCGGGGAGCGGCGGCGTCGCCGATGAGGTGGGTTTCGATATCCGCGAGATCGGTCGAAAGCGGATCGAAGGCACGGTTCGTCGTGGACATGACGAGGGCCGAAGCGGCGATGTTGGCATCGGTTCCGGTCAGGAGGTTGCGGAGGGTGGCCGCGTTCCCGTGCCATTCCCCGATCAGGTGTTCGGTAAGGAAGGTCACCCCGAGTTTCGCGAGCCGGGGGCGGAGCGCGATATCAGACGAGGTGCGGGCCAGTTCCTTGCCGATGAAGGGTTCAGGCGTGACGATGGTCACGCGGTGCCCGCGCTCCGCCATCGCCCAGGCGGTGCCGAGGCCGCGCCAGTTTCCGCCTTCGTCATAGAGGATGACGTGGTCCCCGAGTTTCGCCTCGCGTCGCATCACGTCCTCGGGCGACCAGACGCCGCCCTTTTCGATCCCGGGCAGGCGGTCCTTGCCGGGCAACCAGCGCTGGAAGCCATCCTCGTCGGGGAGCGAGCCCGTGGCGAGGACGACCGCGTCGGGTCCCAGCGCGCGGATGTCGTCCGCATCGGCATAGGTATTGAGGTGAAGCCGGACCTGCAGCTTTTCGAACTGCCGTTCGTACCAGTCGAGAAGGTCGAGGATCTGCGCCCGGCGCGGTTGCTCGCCGGCAAGCCGGAACTGGCCGCCGATCCGCGGCTGGGCCTCGAAGATGTCGACGCGGTGCCCGCGTTCGGCGGCCACGCGGGCGGCTTCGAGCCCGGCGGGGCCGGCACCGACCACGACGATGCGCCGAGGTTTCTCGGCGGGGGTGAAGCGATCACCGCCCCATTCGAACTCGCGCCCGGCCGAGGGGTTGATGAGGCAGGAGATCCAGTAGTCGCGGCTCCGCCTTCCCCAGCACATCTGGTTGCAGGAGATGCAGCCGCGCACGTCCTCGGCCCGGCCCTCGGTCGTCTTCCGCGCCAGATGCGGGTCGGCGATCTGGCCGCGCACGATCGAAACAAGGTCGGCCTGGCCGCTGGCGATCACGCTTTCGGCGTTCTCGGGCGTCCTGACATGCGCCTCGGAGGTGACTTTCGCGTGCTTCACGACCTTCTTCAGTTCCTCGGTGAAGGGCGCGGTCAGCTTGTCGGCGAAAAGGAAGGTCGGCATCAGCCGTTCGAAATCGAGATAGCCGCCATGGCCGCAGGTCACGTAATCGATGTGGCCGGTCGCGTCGTGAAAGGCGACGATCTCGGCAAGGGCCTCGCCCTGAAGCAGCACGTCGTGGCTGTCGGAGGTCGAAATCGCGAGGCCGATGACGAAGTCCTCGCCGCAGGCCTTGCGGATGCCCTCGATTATGGTGCGCGACATGCGGGTGCGGTTTTCCAGGGAGCCGCCCCACTTGTCGGTGCGCTTGTTCGACCACGGCGTCCAGAACTGGTCGAGAAGCGAATGGTAGGCGCCCCAGACCTCGACGCCCTGGAAGCCGCCCTTCTGGCAGCGCAAGGCGGCGGCGATATGGGCCTCGATCATCTCCTCGATCTCGGCCTCGGTCATCGCGTGGGAGCCGTCGCTGTCATGATAGCTCGGACCGCCCGACGGTCCCCAATGCGGCGCGAAGCTGAGGTCGGAATCGCCATGCGCACCGATGTGATAGAGCTGCTGGAGGATGACCGCGCCCGCCTCCTTCACCGGTTCGGTCACCTTGCGGAAATGCGGGATGACCTCGTCCGTGCCGTGGCGGAAGTTGCCGCGCGTGAGGACGCCGGTGCGGTGCACGGGCATCGGCTCCGCGACGATCATCGCCGCCCCGCCGAGTGCCCGTTCAAGGATATAGGCGCCGAAGCGCGGGCCGGGCAGGCCCATGTCCGACATGTTCGCGGTATGTGCGCCGAAGACGATGCGGTTGCGCAGGGTGTGGCCGCGCAGCTGGATCGGGGAGAGGAGGTGGGGGTGGCTGGTCGTCATCGGGCGTCCATCAGGAAATCGTTCTCAACTGCGACGGGGGTGCAGGTCATCTGCGCGGCAGGAAGACCCTCTGCCGCTCAATACCACGCGTCCGGCATGCCCGCTTTCTTCTTGGTCACGAACTCCTTCAGCGCGTCGTTGATACCGGGATCGAGCGGCGGCGCCACGTATTCGCGCAGACGTTCCTTCCAGAGGCGGTTGGCGCGGGTCGCGGCATCGTCGCTGCCCGCCGCCTCCCATTTCTCGAAGGGCTCGTTGTCGGCGGTCTCCGAATCCCAGAAGGCGGTTTCGTAGTTCGCCATCGTGTGGGCGCAACCGAAGAAATGGTTGCCGGGACCAACCTCGGCGAAGGCGTCGACGGCAAGCTGGTTGTCGTCGATCTTGACCCCGTCGAGGTAGGAATGCAGCGCGCCGCAGAGGTCGGCGTCAAGCATGAACTTTTCGTAGGACATCGACAGCAGCCCGTCGAGGAAGCCCGCAGAATGCAGGATGAAGTTGGCGCCGCAATGCACGGCGGCGAGCATCGAGATCGTGCCTTCGGTCATGGCCTGCGCATCGGGCAGTTTCGAGGTGGTGAAGTTGCCCGAGCAGCGGAGCGGCAGGTTCAGCCGGCGGCACAGTTGGCCGATGACCATCGAGCCGATGGCGGGCTCCGGCGTGCCGAAGGTGGGCGAGCCGGAGCGAAGGGACATCGACGACAGGAAGTTGCCGAAGACGACCGGCGCGCCGGGGCGTTCAAGCTGGGTCAGCGCGCAACCGGCCATGGTCTCGGCCAGCGACTGGGCAATGGCGCCCGCATTGGTGACCGGCCCCATGGCACCACCAAGGATGAAGGGCACGATGACGGCGGCCTGGTTCGCGCGGGCATAGGCGCGAAGCGATTTCGTCATCGTGCCGTCCCAGACCAGCGGCGAGTTGACGTTCACGTTGCCGAGGATCACGCAGTTCTCGTCGACGAAGTCGCGACCGAAAACGATCCGCGCCATGTCGATCGAATCCTCGCTGCGCTCCTCCGCCGTGACCGATCCCATGAAGCAACGGTCGGAATAGCGCAGATGCGCATAGACCATGTCGAGATGGCGTTTGTTCACCGGAATGTCGGTCGGTTCGCAGATCGTGCCACCGGAATGGTGAAACCAGGGCGAGGATTGCGCGAGCTTGATGAAGTTCTCGAAATCCTGAAGCGTGCCGAAGCGGCGGCCGCGGTCGAGGTCCATCACGAAGGGCGAACCGTAGGCGGGGGCGAAGACGACGTTCTTGCCGCCGATCCGGACCGAATTGGCGGGATTGCGGGCGACTTGGTCGAACTCCGCCGGCGCGGTCTTCAGGATCTCGCGCAGCATGCCCGGTTCGAACGTCACCAGATTGCCATCGATCCGGGCACCGGCGCGTTTCCAGTGGGCAAGGGCCACGTCGTCGTCGCGGAACTCGATCCCGGTCTCGGCGAGGATGCGGTCGGCGGCGGCTTCGATCTTCTGAAGGTTTTCTTCGGAGAGGATATCGTAGGTCGGAATGTTCCGCACGATGTACGGACGCCCCGGTCCGGCAGCCTTGTGCGAGCGTTCGCGCCGCCGCGCCTCGCGCCCGCCGTGGCGCGCCCGCGTCACCGTTTCGTCAGAGGCCATGTCGCTCTCCCCTTACCGACTGTCCTTCCTGATCTTAGCGGGGGGCGGACCGACAGGAAAAGTATCGGGGCCGACATTCGCAACTGCGAAGATGTCGTTTTGCGGACGGTCGGGTTCCGCGCGTCCGGCGCAGGCCGGACCGGTCCGGAGGGGCTCGATGCCCCGACCGGACCGACCCCGCCCGCCTACTCGGCCGCGAGATCCGGGGCCCAGCCGGAGATCGCCTTGACCTCGAGGAACTCCTCGATCCCCCAGTGTCCGCCTTCCCGCGCACGGCCGCTCGCCTTGACCCCGCCGAAGGGCGAGCCTGCGCCGCGGCTCTGGCCGTTCATCTCGACCATCCCCGATTTCAGCGCCAGCGCCATCCGGTTGCGCCGGGCGCCGTCCTGGCTCTGGACGTAGTTCGTGAGGCCATAGGGCGTGTCGTTGGCGATGCGCACCGCCTCTTCCTCGCTGTCGAAGGGGATGATCGAGAGGACGGGCCCGAAGATCTCCTCGCGCTCGATCGTCATGCCGGGTTTCACGTCGGCAAAGACGGTCGGGCGGACGTAGTAGCCCTTGTTCATCCCCTCGGGCAGGCCGAGCCCGCCGGCCACCAGCCGCGCGCCCTCGTCGATGCCCTTCTGGATGTAGCCCTGGATCTGGTCCCACTGGCGCTTGTTTACCACCGGACCGATATGGCGACCGTGCTCCGATGCCGGGCCGACCTTGACCGCATTGGCCACCTCGGCCGCCGTCTCCACCGCCTGATCGTAGATCGCGCGCTCCACCAGCATCCGGCTCGGCGCGTTGCAGCTTTGGCCGGAGTTGTTCATCAGGTGCAGGACGCCGCGCTTTACCGCCTTTTCGTCGGCATCGGCGAAGATCACGTTGGCGCCCTTGCCGCCAAGCTCCAGCGTCACGCGCTTCAGCGTCTCCGCCGCGGCCTTGGAGATCGCCCGGCCGGCCCGGGTCGATCCCGTGAAGGAGATCATTTCCACGTCCGGATGCGCCGACAGGACCGAGCCGACCCCGGCCCCGTCGCCGTTCACGAGGTTGAAGACCCCGGGCGGCACCCCGGCGTCATGGCAGAACTCGGCGAAGATCATCGCGTTGAGAGGGCTTTCCTCCGACGGTTTCAGAACGCAGGTGCAGCCCGCGAGAAGCGCCGGGATCACTTTCAGCGCGATCTGGTTCATCGGCCAGTTCCACGGCGTGATCAGCCCGACCACGCCGATCGGCTCCAGCGCGATGCGGTCGTTCGGGGCGTGGGGGCCAAGCGGGCGGATCCACTCGATCTCGTCGAAGGCGCGCAGGAAATTCTTCAGGTGCCAGGGCAGGCAGGGCGCCTGGCTGTCGCGCGCCATGTCGATGGGCGCGCCCATTTCGAGCGAGATCGCCCCGGCCAGGTCGTCCTTGCGCCGTTCGTATTCGTCGAGAATGCGGGCGACGATGGCGCGGCGGTCGGACGGAGGTGTCGCGGCCCAGCCGGGAAAGGCCGCCTTCGCGGCTGCGACGGCCGCATTGGCATCGGCGTCGGAGCCGAGCGAGATGACCGCGCAGGGATCCTCGGTCGAGGGATCGATCACCTCGCAGTCATGGGGCCGGGCCGGGGCGACCCAGCGCCCGCCGATGTAGAAATTGCGTTTTTCGATCATGGCTCACCTCGTCTTTCGCGGACGGACTTTGGCAGCCCGGCGGGGGGGCCGCAAGGGTGGGCTTCAAGATTTGATCAAATTATGCCGGAGACCATCCGGCGATTTGTCGCGCCGTGCCAAAGCAGGGTGTATTTGCATGCGACCGGGCTTATGTACTTCGGCGACACAGCGATGAATTCACGAAAAGGAGACTCCGATGGGCCTGCGCATCAACGACACGGTTCCGAATTTCACCGCCCAGACCGATCAGGGCCTGATCACCTTCCACGACTGGATCGGCGACAGCTGGGCGATCCTGTTCTCGCACCCGAAGGACTTCACGCCAGTGTGCACGACGGAATTCGGCGCCGTCGCGCAGCTTGCTGACGAGTGGGCCAAGCGCAACACCAAAGTGATCGGCCTGTCGGTCGACGGCGTGGAGGAGCACAAGCGCTGGAAACGCGACATCGAGAAGACCGCCGACGCAGTGGCCGCCTTCCCGATCATCGCCGATGACGGTCTGCATGTCTCCAAGGCCTTCGACATGCTTCCGGCCGAAGCCTACCTGCCCGAGAAGGCCACCGCGGCAGAGAGCCAGACCGTGCGGGCGGTCTTCATCATCGGTCCGGACAAGAAGCTGAAGCTCTCCATGACCTACCCGATGAATGTCGGGCGCAACTTCGCAGAGGTGCTCCGCGCCCTCGACGCGCTTCAGACCGCGAACGGCAAAGGCGTCGCGACGCCGGCGAACTGGACCGTGGGCCAGGACGTGATCGTCCCGCTCGCCCTCGACGACGCGGCAGCCGAGGCGAAGTTCGGCCAGATCAACAAGGTCCTGCCCTACCTGCGCTATACGAAAGCGCCGAAGTAAGTGGCGGTTTCCCGATGCCCGGCGCGGCCCCGCCCGCGCCGGATTTTTTCCACCCGACGCGAGCGACGGATCTCCGCGGGTCAAGGCGGTCTTCCTTGACGGTCGGCACGCGCATCCATAATCACTTCGGCCAAGAGCGCGCGGCCGGACGAACCGACGGCCGGCAGACGGGGGTCTTCCCATGGGCATGTTCCGCAAGCTGCGCAAGCGTCTGCCGCCGCTCCTGAAGGAGCTACAGGTGCGCACCATGCTCGACCTGCCCGCGGCGTGAGCAGGCGATGGATGTCCTGATCATCAACCTCGCCCGCTCGACCGAACGCATGGCGTTCCAGCGCAGCCAGATGGCGGTGCTGGGGCTGACCTGCCGGCGGATCGAGGCGGTGACGGCGGAGGCGGCCACGCAAGCCCGGCCCGAACCCTATTGGCAGCGTTGGGAACGCCCGATCCGCGCTGCGGAACGCGCCTGCCTGCTAAGCCATGTCGCCGCCTGGGAAGAGGTCGCGAAGACCGGCCAGCCGGCGCTGATCCTCGAAGACGACGCGGTGCTGTCGCGGCGGGTGCCCGCGCTTCTGTCGGCGCTGGAGGGCAAGCAGGGGCTCGACCACGTCACGCTTGAGGTCCGCAAGCGCCGCAAACTTGTCGGCCGCGCTGCACTCCCGGTCCTTCCGGGGGTTACCTTGCGGCGTCTCTATCAGGACCGGAGCGGGGCGGCGGCCTATATCCTCTGGCCGCAGGGCGCGGCGAAGCTCTTGGCCCGCGCCGAGCGCGGCGGGGCCCTCGCCGATGCGCTGATCTGCAAGTCCTACGAGCTGTCGAGCTGGCAGGTGGAACCGGCCTGTGCCGTCCAGCTCGACCGCTGCGCGGCCTACGGGATCGCGGCGCCGATCGCGACGGCGTCGACGATCGACGGCACCGGCGCGGCAGCCCGCTCCGCCGGGGCCGGATACCGCTTCCGCCGTATCCTCGCGCAGCTTCGGATGGGGGGACGGCAGCTGACACGGGCTTTCGTCGCCGAGCGGCGCGAGGTGGCGCTCGACCCCACCGATTTCGGCGCCTAGCTTTCCGGTTCGTCCCACCAGGCGGTGCGGTCGCGGCGATGAAGCGCGCGGAGTCGGGCGAAGGCAGTGTCCTCGACCTGCATCCTGTCGTAAACCGTCTTGAGGATCAGCCCGGCCGGACCCATCGCGAAGAACGGCTCCAGCCGCCAGTACATGTTGCGCAACGTGTCGTCCGTGCCGACGGTGAAGACCGACATGCCCTCGAAAAGCGGGACGAGGTCGGTTTGCAGCTTTTCGATCCGCGCGGGATCGGGGGCGAGCGTGGCGGCGTTGGTGATGTAGCGCTCGGATTCGTAGATCTTCACGGTATTGGCCAGAAGACCCGCCATCATCGCCACGGTCCGGGTTTCCGCATCTGAATCATGATCAGCTAGTGTATCGGCGGCCGAGATCAGCCAGCGCAGGTTGAGGGCGCGGGCAAGGAACTCCCCCTCCTCATCCCAGAGCGTGCGGAACTGCGCGACGCTCTCGGCCAAGCGCACCTCGCGCCGGATCAGGACGATGAGCTTCGCGTGGTGGAAGACCAGCTCCGACTGGCCGGAGAATTCACGGCGAAGGTTCTCCAGATGCCGGTCGAGAGATTTTTCCGAACCGCGCGTCTGCACCGCTTGGCCCACCTCGATGATCCGGTCGCGCATCGCCGCGAGGTCGGCCCCCGCCCCGGCGTGACGCCCCGCGCCCCAGCGCTTGCGATGCTGGTTCAGCGAAAAGAATCGCTCAAGCCGGGTCTTCTTGCGCCGTACCATCGGAACCTCCCGCGCGGTGTCGGTCAGGGGCGGCTGCCGCCACCGGTGAATATGGTCTCGAACCGCGCGTCGAAGCTGAAATCATAGCGGGTGAGCGCGCTGCGGAACGCGTCGGTCAGGTCGTCGCTGCCCCATTCCTCGCGCGGGGTGGGGTCGGCGTTGACGAAGGCCTTGAGCGCGCGCGACGCCTGCTTCTGGTCGACGAAGGGCCGGATCTTGCGGTGGAACGGGTAGTAGAAGAGCCGGTCGCGCAGGTCGCGGATCTTCGGTCGCGGAAAGCGGAACACGCCGGCATTGAGCCAGAGGCTCGCCACCGCGTGGTCCTTCGCGACCGTGTACCAGGCGAGGCTGAGCATGGTCTGGTCCCAGGCCTGAGGATATTCGCCGCAGAGCCGCGACCATTCGGCAACGATCCGCCCCGCCGCCTCGGTCTTGCCAAGGTAGAGGAAGCCCGAAAGATCCTCCCACCCCCGCCGGCGCACATAGGCGATGTCGAACGGGTTGTCGCAGACGAAGGTTGGCGGGCGCAGGATCGCCGCATCGGCGTCAATCCAGCAGATCGGGCGGTCGCTTTCCGCCCAAGCCCGCTCGACAAAGCGCGCCTTGATCCCGGTATTGGCGACCCAGGACCCGCGCGAGGCGATGGGCTCGATCCGGTGCGGCAGGCCGAACCGGTCGAGCGACGCGCGCAGATCGGCCGCAAGCGCCTCGTACGGCGTGTCGGGCGTGTAGTAGGACACGAAGAGCGGCGGGCGGCCGCGCGGCGCCTCCAGCATCGCGATCTCTGAGCGCAGATCGGCGAAGCAGACCCGGTCACCACTTTCCGGCCGCCGCAGATGTGCGACGATCCGGCCGACCGGAGCGGTTTCGCCCAGCGGCCGGAAGCCGGCCTGCGCCGGCGCGAGGAAGTCGCTGAAGGGGGTGTCGTCGGCGCCGGAGGCCATGCGCAGTCCATCGTCGGGGTCGGGGCAGGTGTCGCAGCCGCCACCGCCCGTGTCAATCGCGCCGCACCGGCCGAAACGAAAGAAGCCCGGGCGCTGGCCCGGGCTTCCGATCCGTTCAAGACCGCTGCGCCTTACTCGGCGTCGGCCTTTTCCTGCTTCTCCGGCACGATCTCCTCGCCGGTTTCCTGGTCGACCATCTTCATGCCGAGCCGGACCTTGCCGCGATCGTCGAAGCCCAGAAGCTTGACCTTCACTTCCTGGCCTTCCTTCAGCACCTCGTTCGGGTGCTGCAGGCGCTTGTTGGCGATCTGGGACACATGGACCAGACCGTCGCGCTTGCCGAAGAAGTTCACGAAGGCGCCGAAATCGACGAGCTTCACGACCTTGCCGGTGTAGATCTTGCCCTCTTCCGGCTCCGCCACGATCGAGTAGATCATGTCGTAGGCCTTCTTGATGGACTCGGCGTTGGCCGAGGCGATCTTGATCACGCCGTCGTCGTTGATGTCGACCTTGGCGCCAGAGGTTTCCACGATCTCGCGGATGACCTTGCCGCCCGAGCCGATCACTTCACGGATCTTGTCGGTCGGGATCGTCATCGTCTCGATGCGCGGGGCGTGGGCAGAGAACTCCTGACGGCCTGCGGACAGCGCCTTGGCCATCTCGCCGAGGATATGCATCCGGCCGTCCTTGGCCTGCGCCAAGGCCTGCTCCATGATCGCCGGCGTGATGCCCGCGACCTTGATGTCCATCTGGAGCGACGTGATGCCGTTCTCGGTTCCCGCGACCTTGAAGTCCATGGCGCCGAGGTGATCCTCGTCGCCGAGGATGTCGGTCAGAACCGCC
>JBNKFC010000381.1:0-2663 GCA_050289105.1 Paracoccaceae bacterium
GCCGGTGAAGGTGATGATGTCGATGTTCTCGTTGGTGACCATCTCGTCGCCGATGTCCTGCGGCCAACCGGTCACCACCTGGAACATCTCGGGCGGCAGCCCGGCCTCGTAGAGGATATCGGCAAGGGTCAGTGCCGTGAGGGGCGTGAGTTCGGTCGGCTTGCAGACTAGGCAGTTGTTGGTCGCGATCGACGGCGCGATCTTGTGGCTGACCATGTTCAGGGGATGGTTGAAGGGCGTGATCGCACTTATCGCCCGCACCGGCTCGCGCTTGGTATAAATCTTGCGGTCCTTGCCGTTATGGGTGAGGTCGCAGGAAAAGATCTGCCCGTCGTCCTGCAAGGCCTGCGCGGCGGCGAAGGTGTAGACGTCCTGCGCGCGCTTCGTCTCGTAGACCGCGTGCTGGTAACAGATGCCCAGTTCCAGCACCAACCACTTGGCCAGATAATCCCGACGCTCGCCGATGATCTCGCCCGTGCGCTTGAGTATCTGGCTGCGTTCGTAGCGCGTGAGCTTGGAGCGGTAGTTCGCCGCGATCTCGAACGCCTTGCGGGCGTGTTCGGCGGTCCCCGCCGGGACCGTTCCCACCACCTCGTCGGTATAGGGATAGCGAACCTCGATCACCTTGTCGGTGAAGACGGTCTCGCCGCCGATCCGCATACCTTCGTGCCGGACCTCGATCTTGGTCATGCTCGCATCCTTCATGGTCAAAGCGCCGCCGCCGTCGTGGCGAAAAAGAAAGCGTCGAAGTTGCGAAGCTCCGGCGCGTTCGGCAGGTCCACCTTGCGGTTGACGATGAAGGGCACCTCCTGCTCGGTCAAGCCGCCGTGGGAGCGCAGCGGCTCTTTCAGCGCGGCAAGGTCGTGGCGATGGGCCGAGGTGCCGATGGTCATGTTCTCGCCCGAGATCATGACGATGTCGCCGATCCGGTCGGCGGGGAGTTCGAACCGCTTCACCGCCTCCTCGCGGTCCACGACGAGGATCAGCTCCGGTAATGCCGCGAGGCGGGCCATGATGCCGGCCTTGTCGGCACCAGCCGGCAGATAGGCCGTGGCGAAGGAACCGAGCGCGCCGTGGTGGACGACGTAAGGGTCGGTGATCGGCAGGATCACCCGTGCCGCCGCCTCACCAAGCCACTTGTCGAGCAGGTCCTGCACATAAATCACCGCGGGGCTGCCGTCGGCCTTGTGCTTGGGCTTCATGCCGTGGTCGGCGGTGACGACAATGGCGGCGCCGAGCGCGTCAAGCTCGCCGAGATAGCGGTCGAACATCGCGTAGAAGTCCTTCGCGCCTTGCTGATCTGGCGCGTATTTGTGCTGCACGTAGTCCGTCGTGGACAGATACATCACGTCGGGCTTCCATTCCTTCAGAAGCTTCACGCCCGCCGCGAAGACAAACTCGCTGAGCTCGGCCGAATAGACCTCCGGCACCGGCATCCCGAGCCATTTCGAGGCGTTCTCGATCCCGTTCCCGGCCTTCGTCGCCTGATCGGATTTTTCCGAGGAAAAGCAGATTGCCCGGTCCTCGTCGAATTTCAGCCCGGCCCCGAGAAGCGCCCGCAGCTTGTCCTTCGCTGTCACGACGGCCACGCGGGCGCCGGCGTCGTAGAACTTCGAAAAGACCGTCGGCGCGCGCAGGAACCGCACGTCGTTCATCATCACCTCTTGCCCGGTCTCGGGCTCGTAGAGGTAGTTGCCGCAGATGCCGTGAACGCTCGGCGGACGGCCGGTCGCAATCGACAGGTTGTTGGGGTTGGTAAAGGACGGAATGACCGAATGCGCCAGCCGGTCGGTGCCTTGCGCCCGCATCCGCTTCAGGTTCGGCATCAGCCCCTCGGCGATTGCGACGTCGAGGTATTCCGGCTCGCAGCCATCGAGGCAGATCGCCACCGCCGGCACTTTCGGCCAAGGATAGGCCCGGTCGTTCGCCATCACGGGCGCGCGGTTTTGCATGTTCATCGTCAGTCCTTCCGTCAGAATTCCGTTTCCGCCTCAGGCGGCGAGTTTGGCGCGTTCGGCTATGGCCGCCGCGGGCGGTGCCGCCGAAGCGACGCCCATCTCGGCGAGCGCCTCTTTCGCGGCCGTGACCACCTTGCGCATTACGTGTTCGTCCATCCGGCCAATGCAGCCGACACGGAAGCTGTCCACCACCGTCAGCTTGCCCGGATAGATGATGAAGCCCTTTGCCTTCATCAGATCATAGAAGCGGGCGAAGACGAAGTTAGGATCGGCCGGGCAGAAGAAGGTCACGATGATCGGGCTCAGCCAGCGATCCTTCAGAAGCGTCTCGAACCCGAGCCCGCGCATGCCCTCGACCATCACGTCCCGGTTGCGGGCATAGCGCGCGCCGCGGCCCGCGACACCGCCCTCTTCCTTGTGCAGACGCAAGGCTTCGAGGAAGGCGGCAACGACATGGGTCGGCGGCGTGTAGCGCCACTGGCCGGTCTTTTCCATGTAGGCCCACTGCGCATGGACATCGAGCGCGAGCGAATGGCTCCGCCCCTTCGCGGCCTCCAGCTCCGACCGCCACGCGACGACGAACCCAAAGCCAGGCACGCCCTCGATGCACTTGTTGGCGGAGGAGACCATCGCCTCGAAGCGGATCTCGTTCACGTCGGGCGGCAGCGCCCCGAACGCCGACATCGAGTCGATGAGAAGTTTGCG
>JBNKFC010000382.1:0-7777 GCA_050289105.1 Paracoccaceae bacterium
GGCATCCGCACGTTCGACGATCTTCAGCGCTGGGACCGCAAGGACCTGATCCACCGGTTCGGCCAGATCGGCGACCGGCTCTGGCATCTTGCCCGCGGAGAGGATTTCCGCCGGGTCAATCCGCATGAGCCGATGAAGTCAATCTCGGCCGAGACGACCTTCGACGAGGATATCTCCGATCGCCACCTGCTTGACGGCCATGTCTGGCGGCTGGCCGAGAAGGTCGCCGACCGGACCAAGGCCAAGGACCTCGCCGGGCGGACCGTGACGCTGAAACTGAAGCGGGCGGACTTCACGACGATCAGCCGGCGTCACACGCTGCGCGAGCCGACGCAGATCGCAGACCGGCTCTATCGCGAGGCTGCGGACCTTCTCGCCCATGTCGGCGACAAGGGTCCCTACCGGCTGATCGGCGTCGGCCTTTCGGACATCGTGCCGGCACGGGAAGCCGACCTCACGCCGGATCTTCTCGACCCCTCGGCGGCCAAACGCGCTGGTGCCGAACGCGCCACCGATGCGATCCGCGCCCGGTTCGGACCCGATGCGATCGTCAAGGGGCGATCCCTCAGATAGGGCGAACCCGACCGGGTCTTTCCCAAGCTCACTCGGCGGCGAGCGGCATCTCCCCGCGCCCGATCTCGGCGATCTCGGCCAGGATGGATTGCAGCACGCGGCGGAAGCTCATGAAGTTGCCGTTCGGCCGGACCTCACGCTCATTCATGTAGAGGGCGCGGTCTATCTCGATCTGGATGGCGTGGAAGCCGCGCGCGGGGCGGCCATAGGTCTGGGTGATATAGGCGCCCGCGAAAGGCGCATTGCGGAGCGTGCGAAAGCCCGCGCGTTCGAATGCGGCCTCGACCCGTTCCATGACCCTTGGCGCGGCAGCCGATCCGAAGCGGTCGCCAAGCACGATCTCCGGCCGCTTCGCGCCGGCCGAAGCAATCGAATCCATCGCCTCGTGCGGCATCGAGTGCATGTCGATGAGGATCGCCTCGCCGTAGACGTCCCGCGCCGTTTCAAGCAGATCGCCGAGACAGTCGTGATACGGGCGCCAGAAGGTATTGATCCGCGACTCGGCCTCGGCGCGGGACATCTTGCCGCGATAGATCGCCCGACCGCCCGCGACGACGCGCGGAATGACACCGAGACCGGAGGCGATGCGCGGATTGTGCGCGGCAAGCCGGACACCCTCGATCAGCGCCGGATCCAGTTCGTCGGCGGCGCGGTTGAGGTCGATGTAGGCGCGCGGCGCGTTTGCGGCCAAAAGCGGCGCGCCAAGCGAAGGCACCCCGTCCAGGAGCGTATCGACGAAAGCGTCCTCGGACGAGCGGATCGTGCGTTCGTCCAGAACCGAGCTGCGAAGGAATGACGTCGGGTAGTCGCGGCCGCTATGGGGCGACGCGAACACGACGCCGGTCTGGCGCCGTTCGGGCATCGTCAGTTGATACGGCGCGGCGGCCATGCCATCTCCTTCGCGATAGGCCAACTATAATGGCAATATTTGCGCTCCTGAAACCCCTTGCAAGCTTTCCCGACTCCTTTTATAGACCCGGGACCGACGCGGTTCTGTCCGCGTTCCAATCTATTTGGAACGGTAGAATCGTTGCCGGAACGGGCGGTTAGCTCAGCGGTAGAGCACTACGTTGACATCGTAGTGGCCACTGGTTCGATCCCAGTACCGCCCACCATTCGCCCCCGATTCGGGGGCATCGTTGTTTTCAATGGCGCGACGCGCGCCGCGAATAGGAGAAGACCGATGAAGGTCAGAAACTCGCTCCGCTCGCTGAAGTTGCGCCATCGCGACTGTCAGGTCGTGCGCCGCAAGGGCCGGGTCTACGTGATCAACAAGACCCAGCGCCGTTTCAAGGCCCGTCAGGGCTGATCAGCGGATCAGGAATGCGCGAAAGGCCGCCGGGAAACCGGCGGCCTTCGTCGTTTCTGAGGTTTCGCGTTCGCCGAGGCCGCCCGCTCAGAGCGAATCCACCAAGAGGCGCGCGACCGTCTGCTGGTTCAGGTACCCCGTCACCGGCAACCCGCGCGCCTGCTGATACCGGCGGATCGCCCGGCGGGTGTCGTCGTCGAAGGTCCCGTCGGTGGCCCCCGGCTTCAACCCGAGCGCGGCTAGGCGCTGTTCGACGAGCGAGCGCATGACCGGGTTGAGGCTGAGCGCCTTCTCCGCCGCTTCGGCCTTCTGGCGCGCTTCGACTTCGGCCGGGGTCTCGCTCAGCGCCGCGATCCGTTGGCGCGCCTCTTCGGCGAAGGCACCGTTGGGGAAACCCGCGAGATAGTCGCGGAACCCCTTTGCGGTGTTAAGGGCCAGGGCGTTGTCCCAGGCGGCCCGTTCTGCCGCCGCCGCATCCTGCCGGCGCGCCTCCTCGAACACGGCGAGCCGTTCCTGCGCCAGTTCGGCGAACAGTCCGTCGGGATAGCGTTTGAGATAGGCGCGCAGCCCGGGCTCGTCACCCGGCGCGCCGGTCTGATCCCAGTAGATCCGGTCCTGACGGTCCTGTTCCGCCTTGCGTTCCGCCGCCTCGGCCTCCAGCTCCGCCGCACGCCGCTCGGCCTGCGCGCTCAGCTGGGTGCGCTGGTCGCCGGTGAGGAAGCCGGTCGCGTCGTGGCCGTTGCGGACCTGCCAGGCGGCAATCGCCCGGCGAGAGCCCGGACCGAAGACACCGTCGATACCCTTGGGGTCGATTTCCAGGATCGACAGGTCGCGCTGAACCTGGCGCCGCTGGTCACGGGTGAGCCGCAGCGCCTCTTCGGCCGCCTGCGCCTGGGCCGCGGGATCGTCGAGCTTGGCGAGCGCCGATCGCGCCGGTCCGGCATGGGCACCGTTCGGGTAGCGGTCGAGATAGGCCTGATAGGCCGCCCGGCTGCCAATGGCCTCGGTCGCCGACCAGAAGGCCCCCTCGGCATCCGCCGCCGGGGCGGCAGGGGCGGAGGGCGCTGGCGCGGCACCGGCAGCGACCGGCAGAAACGGCGCGGAATCGCCGAGATAACCAGCCGCGCTTAGATCGCCCGTCGCGCCGGCGAGGCGGGCAATGCTCATCCCGCGCTGGTCGGCCAGCCCGCTCGCGAAGGCCGCGACCTCAGACGCGTCACCCGACATCACGGTCACGCCCTGCGGAATATCGAGCGGACCGATTCCGGCCACGAGGCCCCGTCCAAGCGCGATCCGCCGTTCTTCGGTGCCCAGAAGCACAAGCGCGGCCCCCGGTCGCTCTGCCGCCATGGCAAGCACCGTCGAGAGCGACAGACCGTTCCCGTCGATCGAGGCCAGCGTCGGCTGGTCGGCATCGGTCGCGACCAGCCAGGTCTCTCCGCCGGCATGGACGAAGTGACCCGTCAGCAGGATAACGCTGCGGCCGGGCCTTGCAGTGTCGGCATAGTACCGGTCGAGAAGCGCCCGCATGTCGGACTCGTCGAGGTCGCCCCCCTTGCGCACCGTGAAGCCGGCACTCTCAAGCGCCGCGACGGCATCGAGCGCATCGTCGGCAGCCGAGATATCCGCGGCGTTTCGGTAGTTCTCGTTCCCGATCACCAAGGCTGCATCCTGTGCCGCGGCCGGCAAGGCCGCGAGGATGGCGAACGCGGTGGAAAGCGGTATCGGCCTCATGTCTATCCCCCTCCGGGGCGAGGCCTAGTCGTATTTGCGCTGATCCTCGATGACCTTACCGTCATTCGGCAGGGAATCCCGTGGGACCAGGCGGATACGGCCTCGCAGCTTCAGAATGTCCATCACGGACTGCTCGTATAACGCCGCATCCCCCGCATCGGTTTCAACAAGAACCGTCATCGCGTCCATTTCGCCGTCGCGAGTGGCAATAACCCGCGCACGCGACACCTCCGGATGGCGCGCCACCAGGTCGGCGACCTGCTCGGGGCGGACGAACATGCCCTTGATCTTCGTCGTCTGGTCGGCGCGCCCCATCCAGCCCTTGATCCGGGTGTTGGTGCGGCCGCAGGGGCTTTGCCCGGCCATGACCGCCGAGAGATCGCCCGTGGCGAAGCGGATCAGCGGATAGTCGGGGTTGAGCGTCGTGACGACGACCTCGCCCACCTCTCCCTCGGGCACGGGATCGCCGGTGCCGGGGCGGACGATCTCGACGATCACGCCCTCGTCGACGATCATCCCTTCCATCGCTGCGCTTTCATAGGCGATGTTGCCGAGATCGGCGGTCGCGTAGCATTGCAGGCAGGCGATGCCTCGATCCGCGTATTCCTTGCGCAGGCTGGGGAAGAGCGCGCCGCCCCCGACGGCGGCGCGGGTGATCTTCAGCCGCTCGCCCATCTCCTCGGCGCGGTCGAGGATGATCTTGAGATAGTCGGGCGTGCCGGCATAGGCCGTGGTGCCGATATCGGCGGCGGCGCGGACCTGAAGGTCGGTCTGGCCGGTCCCGGCGGGCAGGACGGCGGCGCCGACGGCGCGGGCGCCGTTTTCGAACATCATGCCGGCGGGCGTCAGGTGATAGCCGAAGCAGTTCTGGACGATGTCGCCCTTGCCGATGCCGCAGGAGTGGAGGAACCGCCCCATGCGCCACCAGTCGTCGCTGACCCCGCCCGGCTCATAGATCGGCCCCGGCGACTGGAAGACATGGGCGAGGTTCGTGACCGGCAGTCCGCCGAAAGGCGGCTTGGCCTTCTGCCGGGCCGAGAGGTCGGATTTCCGAAGGACCGGCAGACGCGCGAGATCCGCAAGGTCCGCGACTGCCGCCATGCCGTTGCGCTTCAGCTGCGCGTTCAGGGCGCGCAGGTGATCCGCGGCGCGTTCGTCGGCCGACCGGGTTTCGAGATCGTCGTAATGGGTCACCTTGAGATCCTTCATCACGCCAGCCACCGCTTGCGGCGGCGATAGGACCGGACATCGCGGAAGGACTTGCGGCCCTCGTCCGACATGCCGAGGTAGAATTCCTTCACATCCGGGTTTTCGCGGAGCTCGGCGGCGGGGCCGTCCATCACGACCCGGCCGCTTTCGAGGATGTAGCCGTAATGGGCGTAGCGCAGCGCCACGTTGGTGTTCTGCTCGGCCAGAAGAAAGGTCACGCCCTCCTTTTCGTTCACCGCCTTCACGATCTCGAAGATCTGCTCGACGAGCTGCGGGGCGAGGCCCATCGAGGGTTCGTCGAGAAGGATCGTCTCGGGCTTCGACATGAGCGCGCGGCCGATCGCGACCATCTGCTGTTCGCCACCCGACGTGTAGCCGGCCTGGCTCTTGCGGCGTTCCTTGAGGCGCGGGAAATAGGTGTAGACCATGTCGAGGTCGGCGCCGATCTGGCCCTTGTCGGCCCGCGTATAGGCACCCGTCAGGAGGTTCTCCTCAACCGTCAGGTGCTCGAAACAGTGGCGCCCCTCCATGACCTGGATGACACCCATCTTGACCAGCGCAGCCGGGTCGAGGTCCTGCACGCGCGCACCGCGATACATGATCGACCCCTTGGTGACCTCGCCGCGTTCGGAATGGAGAAGGTTCGATATCGCCTTGAGCGTCGTCGTCTTGCCCGCACCATTCCCACCCAGAAGCGCGGTGATACCGCCTTTCGGGACCGACAGGCTCACGCCTTTCAGGACGAGGATCACATGGTTGTAGATCACCTCGATATTGTTGACCTCAAGCAGGGTCTCGGTCTTTGCGGCATCGAGCATCGGGGTCCCCCGCGCGGAATTGATCCAATGGACCCCGGCCCTGGTCGGGCCGGGGAAGCTTTTACATGGCGCTTAGTTGCAGCGCTCGGTGATGCTGTTTTCCGCCGCGAAGGCTGCCGAGTCCTCGGCGATCAACGGGTCGATCACGTCCGAATCCGCTTCGATCCAGTCGGAAGCCTGGTTCCACTTCTTGGCCGCCGCATCCCACTGGAAGATCATCGCGGTGCCCGGACCGCCGTGATCGGCGCAGGACGAGGCGATCGGCTGGGCGAAGCCCGGCAGCCCGAGCTCGGTCAGGCGCTCTTCGGTGAGGTTCAGCGTCTCGAAGCCGTCACGCACCTCGGCGGCGTTGACAGCGGCGTGGCCAGCCGCGGCCTGCGCATTGCGGATCGCTTCCGAAATCACCATCGCCGCGTACATGCCGCGCGAGTAGAGCACGTTGCCGGGGTTCGATCCGTCGCCCGCCGATTTGCCGGCGTCATAGACGTACTGCTTCAGGTCGGCATAGACCGGGTAGTCGCCGCCGGTGCCGTGGAAGCTGATCATCTTGTAGCCGTTGGCGCCGTCACCCGCAGGCAACACGTCGTTTTCAGAGCCCGACCACCAGATGCCGATGAAGTGGTCCATCGGGAACTTGATGTTCACCGCTTCCTGGACGGCGACGGCGTTCATCACGCCCCAGCCATACATGATGACGTAGTCCGGCTTGTCACGGCGGATCTGCAGCCACTGCGACTTCTGTTCTTGCCCCGGATGGTCGACCGGGATTTCGGTGAACTCGAAGCCGTGCTTCTTCGACAGCTCCTGCAGGGTGCGGATCGGCTCCTTGCCATAGGCGGAGTTGTGGTAGACGAGCGCGACCTTCTTGCCTTCGAGGCTGCCGCCTTCCTGATCCATCAGGTGCTTGATGATGATCGAGGCGCCGTCCCAGTAGTTCGCCGGGTAGTTGAAGACATTGGCGAAGACCTTGCCGTTGGCGGCCGAGGTCCGACCATAGCCGGGCGTGTAGAGGGTGATGTTGTCGGCGGTCACCTTCGGGATCAGCTGGTAGGTGATCCCGGTCGAGAGCGGGTTGTAGACGAGCGCGCCCGAGCCCTTGGTGGCCTCGTAGCACTCCACGCCCTTTTCGGTGTTGTAGGCGGTTTCGCACTCGGACACGACGACCTTCTCGCCGCCGATGCCGCCGTCACGCTCGTTCAGCATCGTGAAGTAGTCGGCGAAGCCGTCGGCATAGGGAATGCCGTTCGGGGCATAAGGGCCGGTGCGGTAGCTCAGGCTCGGCACGACGAGGTCCGCCATTGCGGGTGTCGCGACCGCCATCGCCAGGGCCAGGGCAGTAAGGGTTTTCTTCATCTGGGTCTCCTCCCAAGGGTTAACATTCGGGTGCCGGCCTTTGCCGGTCTTCTCGGGCGCTTGCCGTGGCAAGCTCCTCTATTGGGCGGCCCCGCCTCAGTGCGGGAAGGGCCAAAGCCGGAGTTTCTCTTTCGCGAGCCGCCAGAGCTGGGCCATTCCGTGCGGCTCGGCGATCAGGAAGATCACGATGAGCGCGCCGACGATCATCAGCTCGATATGCGCGGCGAGGTCGGTCGCCCAGCCGAGCTGGCCGACGAGGATGTTCTTCAAGAGGACCGGCAGAAGGACGAGGAAGGCCGCCCCGGCGAAGCTTCCGAAGATCGAGCCAAGCCCGCCGATGATCACCATGAAGAGGATCAGGAACGACTTCTGGATCCCGAATGCCTCGCCGACCTCGACTGCGCCGAGATAGACCGAGAAGAAAAGCGCCCCGGCGATACCGATGTAGAAGGACGAGATCGCGAAGGCGGAAAGCTTCGTCGTGAGAGGGTTCACCCCGATGATCTCGGCCGCGATGTCCATGTCGCGGATCGCCATCCACTTGCGGCCCACGGTTCCCCGCGTGAGGTTCCGGGCCAGCCAGGCGAGGCCGAAGAGGATGACGAGGCAGAAGAGATACTTCGCTGGCGCGGTGGTCTGCGCACCGGTCACCGCATGGCCGAGAACCGTGCGTTCGGGCGCCGAAATCTGGCCCGAGGCCGAGTAGTTGTAGAACCAGCCCCACTTGTTGAACATCCAGATCAGGAAGAACTGCGAGGCCAGGGTGGCCACCGCCAGGTAG
>JBNKFC010000383.1:0-5684 GCA_050289105.1 Paracoccaceae bacterium
GTAAGGTGGGTTTAAACCCACCTTACCCCGCCCCACGCGCGGTTACGAAGCGGATCATGGCGACGATGCCGAGCCCGACGATCGGCAGGCTGCCGGCAAAGATCACCCGCGCCACATGGATCGCCTCTTCGGGGGTGGAGCCGGCGCCGAACCCCGCCCGGTTCGCGAGGATCCCCATTACGGCGGCGCCGAGCGCGTAGCCGAGCCGAGCGATGGTCGGCAGCGCCGCCGAAAGCCGGTCGACATCGTCCGGCTCCGCCAGCGTGCTCGCCCGGCGCAGGATGAAGGTCCAGGCCATGCCATAACCGAACCCTTCCAGCAGGGTGCAAAGGGCGACCAGTGCCAGCGGCCCCTGCGGCACCGCGTAGACCAAAAGCGCGACGTTCGCCGCCACCATCGTCATGCCGATGCCGATCATCGCCCTGTCACGCCGCGTGGGCGCGCCCGCAACGACGACGGCAGAGATCGTCCACGAGATGGACACCGCCGCGACGAGGTAGCCCGCCACCAACGCCGGGGTGCCATGGATGAGGTCGAGGAGAAGCGGGCCGTAGGTGGCAAGGCCCATCGTGCCCACGTTCATCGCCAGCACCATCACCAGCCCCGCCCCGACCGGCGTCCTTGGGTCGAGCGCCCCCCTCGGCCAGAGCCGATCCGCGCCACTGCGCGCATCCCGCCGCGCGAAAAGCGCAAGCGCCCCGAGCCCGGTGCACAGCGCCACCCCCATGACCGCCGGCGTCTCTGCGATGCCCGCATAGGCCACGCTCAGGATCGCCGCCGCGAGAAGCGCGAGCCGCGTTGCCGGCAACCGCGCCACCTCTCCCACATTTGGCGCCGCAGAAATGCGCAGGCCGAACCCGATCCAGAGCGCAAGGATCGCGGCCTGAAGTCCGAAGAACAGGAACCCGACGCGCCACGTCGCATAGGTCACGAAAAGCCCGCCCGCGAGCGGGCCGAGAAAGGCCGACGCCCCCCAGACCAGTGACAGCGCCGCCATCGCGCGCGGCATGAGCGGCCCGGGAAAGAGCCGCCCGACCGAGACGAAGGACAAGGAGACGAGCCCGCCGCCGCCAAAGCCCTGCGCCACTCGCCCTGCGAGGAGAACCGGCATCGACGGCGCCGCGGCACTCACGAGGCAGCCCGCCGCGAAGAGCGCCGCCGCCACCGCCATCGGCAGCCGCGGGCCGCGCCGCAAGGCCACGAGGCCCGCCGCCGCCCCGGCGGTGATGGATCCGACCTCGTACAGCGCGAAGTTCCAGGCGACGAGCTTCGCCCCGCCGATCCCCGCGACGATCGACGGCATCATCGTCGTGATCAACAGCGCGTCGGCCGCGTGGAGCCAGACCCCGAGGCAGACGAGAATCAGGGGCGCGACATGCCGCGGCCCGAGGATCTCGCGCCAGCCCGCCGTGCCGAACGTGTCCGTCATGTCCCCGCCCCCAAACTTCGCACACCTTGCCACAACCTCGACCCCGGATCGAATGCGAGCGTCAGGCCCGCTGCAACTTAACCGGTTCGCTCCGCGCCAGCTTGAGGAAATGCGCCATGAAGGGAAGGGTCGCATCCTCCGTCCGCGTGGCGGCATACATCCGCTTGGTAATTCCCGTTTCGGTCAACGGCCGCGTGACATAATCAGGCCGGTATTTCACCTCGCGCAACACCCAGTCCGGCAGCACGGCGACACCGCGCCCCGAGGCGACGAGCATCAGGATCACCGCCGTCAGTTCCACCTGCCGCACGCCCTCGGGCTCCACCTTCGCAGGCGTCAGCAACGTCGTGAACACGTCGAGCCGGGTGCGGTCCACCGGATAGGTGATCAGGACCTGGTCGCGCAGGTCTTCCGCCACGATGAACGGCTTTTCGGCAAGCGGGCTGTCCGCGGCGGCAACCAGCGTCGGCGCATAGTCGAACAGCGGGTTGAACGTGATGCCGGGCAGCTTCTCAGGGTCCGAGGAGATGACCAGATCGACCTCCTCGCGCATCAGCGCCGGCAGCGCCTCGAAGGCGAGGCCGGGGCGGATATCGACATCGACCTCTGGCCAGGCGCGACGGAACTGGTCGAGGACCGGGAAGAGCCAGTCGAAGCAGGCGTGGCACTCGATGGCGATGTGCAAGCGGCCGGTCTTGCCGGTGCGGAGCGCGCGGAATTCTTCCGTAACCGCGGCGATTTCGGGAAGCACGCGCTCTGCCGTGCGCAGCAGACGCTGACCGGCGGCGGACAGCTTCAATGGCTTCGAACGGCGCACGAAGAGCTCCACGCCGGCCTGGTCCTCCAGCCCCTTCACCTGATGGGACAGCGCCGACTGGGTGATGTTCAGCGTCTCGGCCGCCCGCGCCAGCCCGCCCGCGTCATGGATCGCCTTGATGGTTTTCAGATGCCGGAGTTCGAGATGCATCGCCCTTGCCTTAGATGAAACAAGACTCATATTGATCTTGAGAATTATGAATTTGTCTCACGTTGCGCAACATGAGACAAGAGACAGGAAATTGAAGGAACTTCATCATGCCCGCACCCCGCATCTCGTTCGAGTTTTTCCCGCCGCAGACGCTCGAGGCGTCCTTCCGCTTGTGGGAAACGGTGCAGATGCTGGCACCGCTGAAGCCGGGTTTCGTCTCGGTCACCTACGGCGCGGGCGGGACGACGCGAAAACTGACGCATGAGGCGGTGACGACGATCGGCAGCAATTTCGGCCTCAATGTCGCCGCGCACCTGACCTGCGTCGACGCCACGAAGGCCGAAACGCTGGAGATCGCCGAAACCTACGCCGCCGCCGGCGTGACGGAAATCGTCGCGCTACGCGGGGACGCGCCGAAGGGGGCGGAGCGGTTCACCGCCCATGAAGACGGCTTCGCCTCCTCGGTCGAACTGATCGAGGCGCTGGCCGAGACCGGCAAGTTCACCCTCCGCGTCGGCGCCTATCCCGAAGCCCATCCCGACGCGGCCGACTTCGCCGCGAACGTCGCCTGGCTGAAGCGCAAGATCGACGCGGGCGCCACCTCGGCCATCACCCAGTTCTTCTTCGAGGCCGATACCTTTTTCCGCTTCCGCGACGCCTGCGAAAAGGCCGGAATCGACGCGCCGATCATCCCCGGCATCTTGCCGGTGACCTCCTGGGCAGGCGCCAAGCGCTTTGCCGAACGCTGCGGCACCACCGTGCCACAGTGGCTCGACGATGCTTTCACACACGCCGTACGTGACGGGCGCGAGGAGCTTCTGGCCACCGCTGTCGCCACTGAACTTTGCGACGACCTGCTGCAGGGCGGGGTCAAGGACCTGCATTTCTACACGCTGAACCGGCCGCACCTGACGCGCGACATCTGCTTCGCGCTCGGCATCGTGCCGGAGGTCTCCCTGCAGAACGTCGCGTGACGCACGGTCTGCCTTCCGGCCCTGGACGCGGGCGCGTTCAGGGCCGGCTTTTGTCCTCCCGGCCCTGGCAGCGTCACGATGCGGGGCGGAGGCCGGCCCCGCCGCCCTTCCGTCGTCGGTGACTTTCGGCTAGCTGTCGCGACGACAGAGCGAAGGCCAGAAGATGACAACACCCTTTCCCGCGAAAAGCCCCGCAGACCTCTTGCCCCGCGCCGAATTTCTGGCGCTGTCGGGCCTCGACTACATGCGCGCAGTCCTTGAAGGCCGCATTGCCGGTCCCGCGATCGGCGCCGCCATGGGCTTTCGCGTGACCGGGGTAGAACCAGGCCGCGTCACGGTCGAAGGCAAGCCGGACTTCGCCCACACGAACCCGACCGGCACGCCGCATGGCGGCTGGTACGGCACGCTTCTGGACAGCTGCATGGCCTGCGCGGTGATGACGACCGTGCCCAAGGGCAGCCACTACACCACGCTCGAATACCGGGTGAACATCATCCGTCCCGTGCCGCTGGGAACCAGGGTCATCGCGGAAGGGATCGTCCAGCATGCCGGCCGCTCGACCGGCGTCGCACGGGGCGAGATCCGCGGGGCCGAGGACGGCAGGCTCTACGCAACCGGCTCCACCACCTGCCTGATCATGTCCGACGGCTGAGCGGCCAAGCCGGCAGGTGCCAGCCGCTGCGGCGGTTGAGCGCCGCGCTGGCGCTCGGATGGATGCTCTCGGAGGAATCGCGCCCGACCCGCCGCTTGGCGCGCAGCAGAAACGCCTTGCCCCAGCCGCGCGTCGTGCCGACCGACGGCACCTCCGCGTCGGTGGGATAGTTGGTGCGCCATTCCGCCGGCAGGCTCAGCCCGCAGGCCTCGGCCCGTTCCAGCATCCAGACCAGCGGAATATTGGCAAGCGGCCGTGCGACCTTGAACCCCGCAAGCTGCCCGCCGACATCGCTGTGCGCGCCGCGGAACCAGACCTGCTCCACCCGCCCGTGCCAGTCGCCGTTCGACGTCTCCCACATGATCGGATCGAAGGCGGCGCGCGTCTCGTCGAGGGCAAGCGCCTGATAGCCGTGCCGCACGACCGGGCCGAGCGCATGGTTGTGAAATTCGTGCTGCGGCTCGGTCCACATCCAGAGGAACGGCAGCCGCACGCCCAGCGCCTTCACCGTGTCGAAGGCGCCGATCATCTCGACCTCGACATGGGGATGGCAGAACTTGTTTCGGAACACCGTCTCGCCCCGGCTGCCCGGCTCACGCTGATAATACCGGTAGGCAAGCTGGACATTGCGCTCGGTCGCGTGCTCGGCCTTCAGGAGGCCGACCTGATCCATGATCCCGGCCAGCGAGCGCACGGCATAGGCCCCGCGGGAATAGCCGAAGAAGAACACCCGGTCGCCGGGCCGGTACCGCGTGGCGAGCCAGCCATAGGCGCGGCGGATCTGCCGGTTGATGCCGCGCCCCATCGCAACCGCCGGCGTATCGCGCCACATGTGCCACTGGACGCCAGCCTCGTAATAGAGCGACAGCCGCGCCGGGGAGGATTGCGCCTGCAGAAGCCTGTAGATGAGGCCGATATTGCTTTCGTTGCCGGGCTCCAGCGACGAGAGCGTTCCATCGAGCAGGATGACGTGGTCGCAAGGTCCGCGGCCGCGCGGCGGATGCTGCGTCTCGACCTGCCGGCCGATCCGTAGAATCTTCAGCAGCTTGTCTGTCAGCCGCGTCACCCGAACAGGGCCTCCCCTCCCCTGAATTCCATCCTAGACCCAAGATCGGCCAAGTCCCAAGTGCGGATACCCTTACCCACGGAGAACGCCGGGTGTTGTTTCCGGGTTCCGCACAGTGGGCTCTCACACGCCTCGGCGTGCCGGTTCGGGAATTTGCAGTGGTCGCCGGCCATCGTCGGCCTCTCCGTCCGCGGCCCTGAAAGACATGGCCGCCATGTGCTGGAACGGTTCGACCGCCCCTTGAAAGAACATATTGCCCCTGCTCGATAACCAAAGGCTAACCACGAAAGTTTGACGAAACATTGATCCGGCTCACGACCATTTCGCGGCGAATTAAGGCAACTGAGGCCGGCCGAACGAAAAAGGCCGGCGCCTCCCCGCGCCGGCCTTGTCGGATTTGCCTGCTCCGCCCTTAGAGGTCGAGCCGCATCACCGTGTTGATGGTCAACGCGCCGAAGCCGTTGAACCGGGTGTTGGTCGCCGTCGAATAGGCGCCCATGCCCGAGAAGACGACGAAATCGCCCTCTTGCAGATCGCCCGGCAGATCGACCTCGCCCGGAAGCCGGTCGACGCTGTCGCAGGTCGGGCCGAAGATC
>JBNKFC010000384.1:0-5304 GCA_050289105.1 Paracoccaceae bacterium
GTCCGAAAAGGCGTTCAATATCGCTGAGCTTCAGCTCGACATAGGTCGGCCGGCCGTGGTTGCACTGCCCGGAAAGCGGCGTCCTTTCCATTTCACGCAGAAGAGCGTTCATCTCATCCGGGCGCATGTGCCGACCGGAGCGGATGGAGCCGTGGCAGGCCATGCGGCTGAGGACAGCGTCGATCCGCGATTGGAGGCGCTGGCTGTCGCCCATGTCGTGCAACTCGTCGAGGATGTCCTTCAGGAGCGCGGCCGCGTTGACCTCACCCAGAACGGCCGGAGTTTCGCGGACGGCTATGGCGCCGCCGCCGAAGGGCTCGATGGTGAGGCCGAGCTGGCCGAGTGCCTCGGCGTGATCAAGGAGAAGCCGGGCGTCGCCCTCGGACAGGTCGACGATCTCCGGGATGAGGAGCGCCTGTGCCGCGACGCCGTTTTCGTCGCGCTGGCGCTTGAGGCGTTCGTAGACGAGACGTTCGTGCGCGGCGTGCTGGTCGACGATGACGACGCCGGTCGCGGTCTGGGCGATGATGTAGTTCTCGTGCACCTGCGCACGGGCGGCGCCGAGAGGGTGATCTTCGGCCGGTTCGTCGCGGACCGGTTCGGGCGCGTGGTCGAAGCGGGCGCTGGCCTCCGCCAGTTGCGGCGCGAGCGGCGCCTGCGCCGCGTAAGACATCCGCAGCGCCGACTGCGAGGGGCGATCCATCTGATAGATGCGAGGCGCCGCAGCTTCGGCCCGCATGGCACCGAGCGTCGCCCCGGCGACGGTGGAGGAGGCCCGGTGACCCGCCTCGGCCAGCGCGTGGCGCAGCGCGGAGACGATGAGGCCGCGGGCGATGCCCGGTTCGCGGAAACGAACCTCGGCCTTGGCGGGATGGACGTTCACATCCACGCGCTCGGGGTCGCAGATTAGGTTGAGGACGGCGGCCGGATGCCGGTCGCGGGACAGGGCATCCATGTAGGCGGCACGCAGCGCCCCGACGAGAAGCTTGTCGCGCACCGGTCGGCCGTTGACGAACAAGAACTGCTCGACGGCGGCACCGCGCGAATAGGTCGGCAGCGCCGCAAAGCCGCTAAGGCGGATGCCCTCGCGTTCGGCGTCGATCGGCAGGGCGTTGTCGGCGAAATCGTTGCCGATGAGCCGGCGAAGGCGCTGGGACAAAGCCTCGAAGAGGTCGCCCTGTTCGGCATCGGCGCGCAGGAGCACCCTGCCCTCGCCGCCGCCGGTCGCGTCGCGCAAGGTGAAGCCGACGAACGGTTCGGACATGGCGAGGCGCTGCACCACATCCTTGATCGCTTGCGCCTCGGCCCGGTCGGAACGGAGGAACTTCAGCCGCGCAGGCGTGGCGTAGAAGAGATCGCGGAGTTCGACAACGGTGCCACGAGAAAGCGCGGCAGGGCGCACCGGCTCCATCCTTCCGCCCGCGACGGCGATTTCGGCGGCCTCCTCGCCGGCGGTGCGGGAGGTGATCCGGAGACGCCCGACGGCACCGAGCGACGGCAAAGCCTCGCCCCTGAAGCCGAAGCTGCGGATATTGAGCAGGTCAGTGCCGTCGATCTTCGACGTCGCATGACGGGCAAGCGCGAGTGGCAGATCCTCCGCAGTCATGCCGCAGCCGTCATCGGTAACGCGGATCAGCGTCTTGCCACCGTCGGCATAGGCGATGTCGACCCGGCGGGCGCCGGCATCGAGGGCGTTTTCCACCAGTTCCTTTACCGCCGAGGCGGGGCGCTCGACCACCTCTCCGGCCGCGATGCGGTTGACCGCGGCCTCGTCAAGCTGACGAATCCGCAGGCGCTCGGGCAGGATTTGGGGGCTTTCGGCGTTCATCCTACCAGAATTAGCATGCTGATGCAGATTCGGCTATGGATTGTCGTCACCTGAAGCAGCCGATTGCGGTCCGGCCTCCGGCGCCGCCGGGCGTCAGTACCGACGCTCGTCGTCGTGGCGTGTCGGGAGTATGAACGGGTCCGTGTAGGCCATGGCTGCGGCCCGCCCGATAGCCTGCGGAACAACGGCAAGCAAACGCCACGCACCACGGGCGAAGCGGCCAAAAAAGCGCAGAACGGAGAATGCGATCATGCCAGTCGTCGTGACGTCGATGGTGATCTTTGCCGGGGTGGTGTGCGGAACATGTGCCATTGCGGGTCTCCTCTGCCGACCATTCTGTGCCTGCAAAGCGTGAAAGTCCTTGGCGCGAACCTGACGAATTCTGAAGAATCATGATGATCGCTATTGAGGGCCGTCCGCGATAGACTTGGAATTGACATGCAGGAGGCGTCATGGACCTTCAGTTTGGCGATTACCGGCTCTTACGACGCGAGCGGAAGATCGTCGGCCCCGCAGGTACGGTCGAGATCGGCGACCGTTCGTTCGACCTGCTCATGGCGCTGTTGGCCCAACCCGGCGAGACCATCACCAAGACCGATCTTCTGGACCGGGCTTGGCCGGGGATCGTCGTCGAGGAAAACACGCTGCAGGTCCATATTTCGAACCTGCGCAAGGCCTTGGGCGCATCGCAGATCATAACGGTCCACGGGCGCGGGTACAAATACGTCGGCCCTGATCCTGTGCCAGCCGGACCGCCAGTCCCGACAAGCCACAGGCCGATCCTGGACCGAAAACCGGTAATCGTGGTTTTGCCTTTCGACAATCTCGGGGGCGACCCGGAGCAGCAATTCTTCACCGACGGCATGACCGATGACATCATCGACCGGTTGTCGCGCTACCGTATCCTGTCGGTCATCGGCCAGTCATCCGCCTTCGCGCTGCGCGACCGAGGTGCGGCCATCGATCAGCTTTCGGCCGATTACATGGTCACCGGCAACATTCGAAAATCGCCCACGCATATCCGCATCGCAGTGCGCCTGACAGATCTGCACAGCGGCAGCACGCTTTGGGCAGAGCGGTATGACCGGCCGCTCGCGGATCTGTTCTCGGTTCAGGATGAGGTCGCGATCAGCATTGCCAGCACACTCTTCAACCGGGTGCAGATGAGCGCGGGCGCACAGCTGCCCGTGGGCGGCCCCGCAAGCCTGACGAGTTACGAGCTGACCCTGCAGGGCATGTGGCATCTGAAAAAGCTCACCCGGGAATCCTACAGAAAGGCGGCGGCCTGCTTTGAAAGGGCCATCCAGCACAATCCCGACAATGCGGACGCCTATCGGGGTCTTGCCGTCTGCGAGAACAACAGGTGGTTTTTCGATTTCGAGTGGGAGGGGTTCGAAAGGTGCCTGACGCTTGCTGAAAAGGCGATCGAGCTTGATCCGGTCAATGCCGTCTGCCACGCGGTTCATGGGTTTTGCCTGCTCTGGCTGGAAGGGCCAGAGACCGCCAGCCGATCCTACGCCAGGGCGCTGGCCCTGAACCCTGGCGATCCATACGTGCAGATCGAGCTGGCGCTGCTGAACGGCTATCGCGGTGACATGCCAACCAGCCGGAAGTTCGCAGAACAGGCTCACGCGCTCGACCCTTTACCGCCGCGCTGGTACGCAGAGTTCGAGGGGATCGCCGACTTCGTCGAAGGCCGGCACGAAAAGGCCGTATCGGCTTTCCTGGCCGTGCCGGAAGGTGCCTGGGACACGATGTATGCGCTGACGTGCCTTGGGCATATCGGCGACCGGACAGGCGTCGCGCGCGTGCTGGAGCGTGTCAGGACCGAGGCGCCGCACTGGGACTATGTCGCCGCCGCGCACCGCGAACCGTTCGTTGATGCCGAGCCCAAAGAGCGCCTGATCGCCGGCTTGGAAATGGCGCTGTCGTTCTGACGCCTCGTCAACGTCTGGCGCCTGCTTTCCCCGATCCGCTTACTCGCTCGTCTCGAGGCCAACGGGCCGCCCGACCACCACGAAGCGCAGATCCTCGGGCTTCATCAGCCGGGCGGCGACGCGCTTGATGTCGTCGAGCGTCACCGCCTCGATATAGGAATTGCGGTCATTGACGTAGGAGATCGGCAGATCTTCGGACTGCATCCCGACCAGGATGTCGGCGATCGGGCCGTTGCCGTCGAAGCGCAGGGGATAGGAGCCCGTCAGATAGGTCTTGGCCGCATCCAGCTCTTCCTCCGTCACGCCTTCGGCGGCGACCTTGGCCCAGACGTCGCGCACGACCTGGATGGCTTCGGCCACCTTCTCGTTCGCCGACGCGAAGGAGCCCTGCCAGGTTTCGGCCAGGTCCATCGGCACGAGGTAGGTCGAGATGCCATAGGTCAGACCGCGCTTTTCCCGCACCTCATCCATCAGGCGCGCGGCAAAGCCGGGGCCGCCGAGGATCTGGTTGAGCACATAGGCCGTGAAGAAGTCCGGGTCTTCGCGCTTGATGCCGGCATGCCCGAAGCTGACCACCGATTGAGGCGAGGCGAAATCGACGACGGTGACGCCCCCGGTCAGCGCGACCATGGCAGGCGGTGGCATCGGCGCTCCGGTTGCCGGCAGCCCGCCCAGAAGATCGTCGAGGAGCGCGCCCAGTTCCGTTTCGGTGATGTCGCCGACGGCGGAAACGAAGAGCCGGTCGCGCGCCATCACGGCGGCCTTGGCAGCGAAGAGATCGTCGCGCGTCAGGCCCGCAACGCTGTCCAGCGTCCCGTTCCGGGACGAGGCATAGGGGTGATCGCCGAAGGCAAGCTCATCGAAGCTGCGACGGGCAAGCTCTCCGGGGTCCTTTTCATCCGAGCGGATGATCGTCGCAACCTGACCCTTGACCCGGTCGATCGCGGCCTGATCGAAGCGGGGGTCCGTCAGCGCACCCTTCAGAAGCGCCGCCGCTTCGGCGCGGTTCTCGGTCAGCATCCGCGCCGAAACGGTGACGGCGTCGTCATAGGCATCGAACTGGTATTCGGCGGCAAGCTGTTCGCGCGCCTCGGCAAAGCCCTGGCTGTCCAACTCGCCCGACCCTTCCTCAAGAAGCGCCGCCATCAGAACCGTCGCGCCGCGCTTGCCCGGCGCATCGAGGCTGGCGCCGCCTTCGAAGCGTATCTCAAGGGCGGTGAACGGGATCGAATGCTCCTCGACCAGCCAGGCATGGATGCCGCCGGGCGACGTGACTTCGCGGATATCGACCGCGCGGGCAGGCAGGCCCACGCAGAGGGCGAGCGCCGCGGCGAGGAGGACCCGGATCATTGCATAACCTCCGTCGCGGGATCAGTCGGTTCGTCGCGCATCATCCAGCCGGTGACGGCGCGCTTTCGGTCGAAGACCTCGGCCGCCGCCGCCATCACGTCGGCTTCGCTCACCGCGTCGAGAATGCCAGGCCAAGCCTGAACGTCCTCAACCGTGAGGCCGGTGGTCAGCGCCTCGCCATAGCGGCGG
>JBNKFC010000385.1:0-1921 GCA_050289105.1 Paracoccaceae bacterium
GCTTCAGCGCCGCCTCGAACTCGGTAGCGCGGGCATAGCAGGAGGTGCGGAACCCGGCCTCTTCCAATGCCGCCGCCAGCATCCGGCGAATCTCCGGTTCATCGTCGAGAATTGCGACATGGGGGCGGGGATCGGTCATGCGGCTTCTTTCGCAGAAAGGAAGGCCGCAAGCTCGGCCCCGGTGAAGGGTTTCGTCAGGACCGGGATCGCGCCTGCCCGGGCCCGCTCCGGATCGCCCGGCGGCAGCGAGGTCATCAGCATCAGTCGGGCATCGTGCCCGGCCTCGGACAGTCCCTGCAGGAAATCGACGCCGCTGCGCTCCCCGGGCAGGCCTATATCCGACAGGATCAGCCCAAGCCCCGGCAGGTCAGCCAGTTCCGCCGCCTCTTCCGCAGTCGCAGCCTCGATCACGTTATGGCCAAGGTCGCGCAGCATCTCGCGTACATCGGTGCGGATCTCTTCGGTATCCTCCACCAGTAGCACCAGCGTCGGCTGGGCTGGCGCGGCATCAGCGGCACGAAGCGGCAGGCGCAAAGTCACCTTCGCCCCGCCTTCGGGGCGATTGGCGAGTTTCACGGTGCCGCCCATCAGCTTGATATGGTCATAGACCATGGAGAGGCCGAGGCCGGAGCCTTCGCCGCCCTTGGTGGTGAAGAACGGGTCGAGCCCGTGGTCCAGCGCCTTTTCGGAAAAACCGGGGCCGGTGTCGGCAACGCTGATTTCCAGCCAGGTATCGCGCACCGGCCGGGCAGTCAGCGTGATCCGCCCCGATCCCGGCGCCAGCGCGTCGCGGGCGTTAAGGATCAAGTTCAGAAGCGCATCCAGCAGCGATCCGGCATCGAGCAGGATCGGCCGTTTCAGATCGCCCGTCAGCAGGTCGAGCCCGACGCCTTCGTGCAGGGACGGACCGGCCATCACCCGCAATTCCTCCAGCAAAGTCGGAATATCCGTGGGCGCTGGGTGGATTTCGCGGGGGCCGGAGATTGCCGCGATCCGGTCGAGTAGCGTTCCGCCCCGCCGTGCGGCGGCCAGAGTTGCACGGGCCAAATCGGCTGCCTCGTCCGGCAGGTCCTCCACACGCCCCATCCGGCCCTGTAGGCCGAGGATGATGGTCAGGAGATTGGCAAAATCATGGGCAAGACCCGAGGTCAGCTGCGCTGCCAGTTCCCGCTTGGCGCTCTGGCTGAGCGCGGCCCGCGCCTGCGCCTCTTCGGTCACATCCATCGACAGGACATAGACGCCCTGCGCCACACCTTCCCCGCCCCTATCCGGGGTCAGGGCCAGCCGGATGCGGCGCCCGGACGCGTCATGGGAAAACTCAAAGACGCTCGCTTCACCCGCCAACGCCTTCAGCAATCCCGGTTCAATCCGGGCGAAGGTCTCGGGTCCCAACGCTTCCGCCACCGGGCGGCCGACGATGTCCGACAGGCTGCCAGGCATGACCAACGATAGGCGCCGGTTGGAATAGGTATAGATCAGGTCGGGCCCGACATGGGCGATATGGGCGGGCATCATCTCGGTCACGAGCCTTGTGCGCGCCTCCATCTCGGTCAGTTCGCGTTTGGTCTCTTCCAGCGCGGCGTTGGTCGCGGCCAGTTGCCGGTTGGTCTGGGCCAGACGTTCGGTGTGGGCCAGAACCTCCTCCGACAACTCTTCGGACCGGCCGCGCAGTAGGGCTTCCTGCGCCTTGATGTCGGTAATGTCAGTATAGACCGTGACCCAGCCGCCCTGTTGCAGGGGCGAGCCCTCTACGGAGATCGTGCGGCCATTCGCGCGCGTCCGCTCCATGTAATGCGCTTGAAAGGCGCGGGCCTGTTCGACGCGGACCTGCACCGCCTCTTCCGGGTCGTCCACCTCGCCATATTCGCCGCGCTCCACCAGAAAGCGAATCGTCGCCTCGAAGGGCGCGCCGGGCGTCACC
>JBNKFC010000386.1:0-2048 GCA_050289105.1 Paracoccaceae bacterium
CCCCGTTATAGGCGTGGTCCATGAGATCGGCGAAGATCTCGAACCCCTGCCGCGCGATCTCTGCGATCAGGTCGTCGCGGCCGGCGAAATGTCGGTAGACGGCGGCGGGCGTGACGCCCGCGAGCTTCGCCGCGTCCGACAGCGTGAAACCCTGCGGACCCTGCTCCTCGATCAGATTCAGCGCCGCGTCGATCAGCGCCTGTCGCAGGTTGCCGTGATGATAGCCGCGCTTAGCCATCGAGGATGCCGGGGCCTCCGCAGATCCTGCCGTCGACTGGGCCGATCGCCTTCTTGTCCTTGCCGGCATAGTCGACCGCGTTCAGCACAGACTGGATCGCGGCGATCCGGGCGCGGGCCTTGTCGTCGGCGCGGATCACGGTCCAGGGGGCATGGTCCGAATGCGATCTGGTCAGCGTCTCCTCGATGGCGGCGCTGTATTCGTCCCATTTCTTTAATCCTTCGACGTCGATCCAGCTCAGCTTCCACTGCTTCAGCGGATCCTTCTCGCGCTTCAGGAATCGGCGAAGCTGCTCGGCCCGGCCGACATTGAGCCAGAGTTTCACGAGGATGATGCCCTCATCGACCATCATCTTTTCGAAGTCCGGCAATTGCCGGAAGAAGAGCTGGCGCTGTTCCGGCGTGCAGAAGCCGAAAACCTGCTCGACAACGCCCCGGTTGTACCATGACCGGTCGAAGAGCGCGACCTCGCCCGCCGCCGGCAGCCAGTCGATGTAGCGCTGGAAATACCACTGCGTCGCCTCGCGTTCCGTCGGTTTCGGCAGAGCGACGATATAGGCCGCGCGGGGATTGAGGTTCTCCCGCATCCGTTCGATCGCGCCGCCCTTGCCGGCGGCGTCGCGCCCCTCGAAGAGAACGCAGAGGCGCTTGCCGGTGGCGCGGAGGTCGAAGAGCATCTTCACCAGCTCGACCTGGAGCTTTCTCATGTGCTTGTCGTAATCCTTGCCCTTCATCTCGCGTTCGTAAGGGTAGGTTTCCGACAGGATGTCGTCCTTGTCGCGGTTCAGGATCGCCTCGCGGACCGAAGCCGGCGCCCCGGTTTCGAGATACTGCGTGATGTCCCCCACGAAGGGGATCGCCTGGGGCGCTGCTGGCTTGGCCATTATTGCTGCCGTCCTCTGCCGTTTCCCGGACAAGTATGATCATCCGCCGCCCGGGTGCAATCGCGCCGGTGGTCCGCCGGGTCACGCCCCGATCTTGGCCCCGGTCTTGGCCCCGATCTTCGCCATGTCGAAGGGCGTGGATTGGTAGATCTCGTTGATCCAGTTGCCGTAAAGGAGATGCGCGTGGCTGCGCCAGCGGTTGACCGGATCGCGCGCGGGATCGTCGTCGGGGTAGTAATTCATCGGCACGTTGATCGGAGTGCCGTTCGCTACGTCGCGGTCGTATTCTTCCTTCAGCGTGCCACTGTCATATTCGAGGTGGTTGATGATGTAGAGCGCCCGGTGGCACGGATCATCGACGAGGCAGGGGCCGGTCTCGTCCGAGGTGAGAAGCGTGGTCAGGCCAGGCGCCTTGTCGATGTCCTCCTGCCGCATCTCGGTCCAGCGGCTGACGGGCATGATGAAGTCGTCCGAGAACCCGCGCAGATAGGGCGAGGCCGGGGCGAGATTCTGGTGACGGAAGCAGCCGAACGCCTTGTGATCGAGCATGTGCTTCGGCACGCGGTGGAAATGCCACGCCATCGCCATGCCACCCCAGCAGACGCCGAAGGTCGAATGGACGTTGGTCTGGGTCCAGTCCATCACCTCGGTCAGCTCGTCCCAGTAGGTCACCTCCTCAAACGGCAGATGCTCGATCGGGGCGCCGGTGATGATGAGGCCGTCGAACTTCTCGCCCTTGACCTCCTGGAAGGGGCGGTAGAAGGCCTCCATATGCTCGGCGGCGGTGTTCTTCGCCTGATGCTCGGACATCCGGATCAGCTGGAAGTCGATTTGCAACGGCGTCGCGCCGATCAGCCGGGCGAACTGGTTCTCGGTCTGGATCTTCTTCGGCATCAGGTTGAGAAGCCCGATGCGCAGGGGCCGGAT
>JBNKFC010000387.1:0-4968 GCA_050289105.1 Paracoccaceae bacterium
TCCCTCCTTCGCCGCAGGTGCTGCCGCGCTCGGGGCCGAACTGACCCTGCCGGGCGTCGTGCAGTCCGTCGTCCTCACCCGCACATCCGGCCGGGCGACCTCGATGCCGCCGGGCGAGACCTTGGAGAACTTTGCGCGCACCGGCGCGGTTCTGGCGATCCATCTCTCGATCCATGTCCTCGACCGGGTGGTGGCGGAACTGACCCCGCATTACGGCGCCGACTGCCCCGTCGCGGTGATCTGGCGGGCGAGCTGGCCCGATCAGCGCATCGTCCGCGCCACGCTCGCCACGCTGGAAACCGCCGTCGGGGCCGAGATGGAGCGGACGGCGCTGATCTTTGTCGGCCATTCGCTCGGCGCGGAGGATTTCGACGAAAGCAGGCTCTATGCCGGCGATTATGACCGGCGCTACCGGCCGGTGGGCACCAGCCCGCGCTTTCCGGAGACGTCATGATCCCACCCGGCCTGATCATATCGGCCCCCGCCTCCGGGACCGGCAAGACGACGCTGATGCTCGGCCTTCTCGGCGCGTTTCGCGCCGCCGGGCTGACGGTTCAGCCGTTCAAGAGCGGGCCGGACTATATCGATCCGGCGTTTCATCGGGCGGCGTCGGGGCGGATGTCCGTCAACCTCGACAGCTGGGCGATGGGGGCGGACCGTATCGCCGGGCTTATCGGCGCAGCTGCGGATTCCGATCTGGTGCTCGCTGAGGGCTCTATGGGCCTGTTCGACGGCGTGGCGCGTCTCGGGGAGGCTGGAACCGGCGCCTCCGCCGATCTTTCGGCGCTGACCGGTTGGCCGGTGGTGCTGGTCCTCGACGTCTCTGGCCAGGCGCAGTCGGCGGCAGCCGTGGCCAAGGGGTTCGCCGCGTTCCGGCCGGATGTCAAAGTGGCCGGCGTCGTCCTCAACCGCGTCGCCAGCCCGCGGCACGAAGCGCTGGTGCGGGCTGGCATGGACGCCGCCGGGATCCGCGTGTTCGGCGCCCTGCCGCGCAAGGCGACGATCGAGATGCCAGAACGGCATCTTGGCCTCGTGCAGGCTGAGGAGACGCCGGAACTCGATCGAATCATCGCCGAGGCCGGGGAGTTCGTCGCGGCGCATCTGGACCTTGATGCCCTTCGCAACGCGGCCGCTGCATCCACGTTGCCGACCACCGCGCCCGGCCGGGTCACTCCTCCCGGTCAGCGCATCGCGCTGGCGCGCGACATGGCTTTTTCCTTCGTTTACCCCCATCTGCTCGATGGCTGGCGTGCGGCAGGGGCCGAGATCCTGCCCTTCTCCCCGCTTGCCGACGAATCCCCGGACGACAGCACAGACTGCTGTTGGCTACCCGGAGGCTATCCCGAGTTGCACGGGCCGAAACTCGCAGCTGCGGCGCATTTTCGGCAAGGTTTGAGACGGTTTTCCGAGACCAGGCCCGTCCACGGCGAATGCGGGGGCTACATGGCGATGGGCGAGGCGATCGTGGACCGCGACGGGGCGCGGCACCAGATGGCGGGGCTTCTCGGCCTCGTCACCTCGTTCGAGAAGCGGAAGATGCATCTCGGCTACCGGCTCGCAGAACTCGGCACGGCCATTCCCGGATACGGGCCGGGGGCGCGGCTCAGGGGGCACGAGTTTCACTACTCGACCATCGTCGACCAACCCGATATGGCGCTGGCGCGGGTGGTGGATGCCAACGGGGATCCGGTGCCCGAGACGGGATCGCGCCGGGGCCTCGCCACCGGGACCTTTTTCCACCTCATCGCGGAGGCGATATGAGCGGCTTCGTCAGTTTCGTGTCATCCGGTCCGGGCGATCCGGAGCTTCTGACCGTGCGGGCCGTCGCGCGGCTGCAGGCGGCAGATGTCATCCTCTTCGACGACCTCTCTTCGGGCCCGATCCTGTCCCATGCGCGGCCGGACGCGGACCTGGTCGGCGTCGGAAAACGGGCGGGGCGACCCTCGGCGCGGCAGGACCACGTCAACCGGCTCCTCATCGACTACGCCCGGACCGGGGCAAAGGTCGTGCGGCTGAAATCCGGCGATTGCGGCATGTTTGGTCGGCTGGAGGAAGAGATCACGGCGGTCCGCGGTGAGGGGATCGGGTATGAGATCATCCCGGGCGTCACCTCGGCGATGGCCGCGGCTGCGGCGGCGGGTATTCCGCTGACCCGGCGCCTGACGGCGCGGCGGGTGCAGTTCGTCACCGGCCACGACGTGACGGGCGCTCTGCCCGAGGACATCAACCTGGCGGCTCTCGCCGATCCGACCGCGACGACAGTCGTCTTCATGGGCAAGCGCACCTTCGCTGAGCTTGCCCGGCGACTTCAGGGTGCCGGGATGGCGGCTGACACACCCGCGCTTCTTGCTGAAAGCGTCTCTACCCCGGCACAAAAGCTGGTGCGCGGGACCCTGGCGACGATGGAGCGGCTGATCGCGGAAGAGGCGGCGGACGGACCGGCGCTGATCCTCCTTGGCCCGCTCGCGGAGGGGGGATGAGCAGGATCACCGTCACCGTCTGCCGGACCTGCCCTGCCGGAGAATCTGGATTTGCGGCCGAACTGAAAGCGGCGACGGCCGGCCTCGATTGCGAGGTGCGCGAAACCGACTGCATGTCGGGCTGTACACGACCCTCGACCATCGCCTTCCGCGCGACGGGCAAGACGGCCTACCTTTTCGGCGACGTGACCAGCGCAGACCTGCCGAACGTTCTGACGTTCCTGCGGCTCTACGCCGCCTCTCCTGACGGCACGCTTGCCGATGCCCGCCCGCTCGGCAGCCTCAGGGAAAAGGCGCTCGCCCGCATTCCCAGCTGAGGGCGCGCCGCAACAAGGTCGCAATATGCCTGCCCGGCGGCGCAAACCGCCTTGACCCGAAGCCCCGCATGCTGGCAGATGGAAGGGCATGGTGTCCGATCGGCGCAAAGCGTCCGGACCGAAACGGGAATGGGGTAGGGTGGACCAAAGGCGGCACCCGAAGCCTCAACCGCCCCCGCGACTGTAAGCGGCGAGCGGCTTTCCAAGGGCCACTGGGGGCGACCCCCGGGAAGGCGGAAGGCACGCAGCGACCCGCGAGTCAGGAGACCGGCCATGCGTGAAGGCAACGCGAACGCCGTCGGGTGTGACGGCAAGGAGAAGAGACATGAACGCGACCACACATTCCGCCGCCAAGACCTCCACCGGGCTTCTGTCCATCGTTTTTGTCGCCCTCGTCGGGGCCACGGTGCTGTTCCTCGCGGGCCACGCCCAATCGGCGACGCTGCACGACGCCGCGCACGACATGCGCCACGCGACCGGTTTCCCCTGCCACTGAGCAGGCCGGACGGTCCGAACCAATGATCCAACGTATGCTGGCCGGCGGGCTTATCGCCGGCTTTGCGGCGGGGCTGCTTGCGGCCCTGCTGCATTTCGCTTTCATCCAGGACTTGCTCCTCCTGGGTGAAGAATATGAATCGGGCGCGCTCGTGCACTTTGCCGATGCTGGTGCCGGTGACGCCGCAACGGGCCATGACCAAGGTTCGGGCGAAGCCGCGCATGAGCACGCGGCCGGCGATGCCGAGGCAACGCCGTTCAGTCGAAATGCGCTGACCGTGTTGTTCACTGGACTGACCTATGCGGGCTACGGCCTGCTTCTGGTGGCCGCTTTCGCCCTGTCCGAGCACCTCGGCCGCGAGGTAAAGGCGCGGGACGGTTTGCTGTGGGGCCTTGCTGGATACGCGGCGTTTCAACTCGCCCCGTCAATGGGCTTGCCACCGGAACTGCCCGGATCGATTGCGGCCGATCTCACCGATCGCCAGATCTGGTATTTCGGCACGGTCATCGCCACCGGCGTTGCGCTGGCGCTTCTGGCGTTCGGGCGGGGGATCGTTCCTGCGGTCGTGGCGGGCGCACTTCTCGCCGCGCCGCATGTGATCGGCGCCCCACAACCCGACGGGTTCTACGGAATGGCCCCCCCGGAATTGGCGGGCGAGTTCGTCGCGCGGGCCCTTGGCGTCGGTTTCGTCGCCTGGGCAGTGCTCGGATGGCTTGCCGGGCGTTTCTGGGCAGGGAAGCCGGGCTGATCGGCGGGTAAAGGCCGGCCCCGCGCATGCACTTGCGCGGGGCAACCTGTCATCAGGGGCCGTCGAGGGGGAACGATGATAGAGCTTCTTCTTGTTGGGATCGGAACCGGCAATCCCGACCATCTGACGCTTCAGGCCATCAAGGCGCTGAACACGGCGGACATCATCCTCATCCCTCGAAAGGGCGAAACGAAGGCCGACCTCGCAGACCTGCGCCGCGCGATCTGCGCCGATGTCGTCACCAACCCGACGACGCGGATCGCCGAGTTCGACCTGCCGGTCCGCGATGTCGCCAACCCCGACTATCATGCTGGCGTCGATGACTGGCACGATGCCATCGCGCGAGTGTGGAAAGATACTATTCTCGCCGAAATCGGCCCGAACGGCCGTGTAGCGCTCCTCGTCTGGGGGGACCCGTCGCTCTATGACAGCACCCTGCGCATTGCCAGCCGCCTTGGTGGCGGCCTGACCGTATCCGTGCGTGTCATTCCGGGCATTACCTCGCTTCAGGCGCTGACTGCCGCCCATTCCATCCCGATCAATGAAATCGGCGCGCCCTTTCAGGTGACCACCGGTCGTCGGCTGCGTGAGGAAGGTTGGCCAAAAGGCGTGGATACCGTCGCCGTCATGCTGGACGGCGAGTGCTCGTTCCAGACGCTTCCGCCTGAGGGCGTGGCGATCTGGTGGGGGGCCTATGTCGGCATGAAAGAGGAAATCACCCTGTCGGGGCCGCTGGGCAAGGTTATGCCGAAGATCATGTCCACACGGGCAGAAGCGCGCGCTCGGCACGGATGGATCATGGATATCTACGTCCTGCGCCGGGCTTGAGCGCGAGGCTGGACCGCCGCCGCAGCCGACGGATCAGAATTTCCGTATGGTATCGCCCAGTTGCAGGACCGGCGTAAGCTCGACGCGCTCACCGCCGAT
>JBNKFC010000388.1:0-5409 GCA_050289105.1 Paracoccaceae bacterium
GGTGTTCAGCCCCGTAGATCTCCGGCGTCTCCGACAGGATCGTCGTGCCGCCGTGGCGGACGAGAAGGTCCGAGGCCGCGCCGAGCGCGGGGTTCGCCGTGATCCCGGAATAGCCGTCCAACCCGCCGCATTGCAGGCCGATGGTCAGTTCGGACACGGGCGCCGGTTCGCGCCGCGCCGCGTTCGCCTCCGCCCCCATCTCGCGCAGCATCGCAAGGCCCGCATCGATCGTCGCGCGGGTCCCGCCGGTCTGCTGGATCGTCATGTAGCGGAAATTACCGCCCTCGCGCAGGCGGCCCTTCCCGACGAGGTCGGCCACCTGCATCACCTCGCAACCGAGCCCGACAAGAAGGATGCCGCCGAAATTCGGATTGCGGGCATAGCCCTGAAGCGTGCGGAACAGCGTCCGGTAGCCCTCGTTCACCCCCGACATTCCGCAGCCGGTGCTGTGGACGATGGGTACGATGCCGTCCACGTTCTCCAAGCCGGCAAGCCACGGCGCTTTCTCCGCCGCCTCAGCGATGAAGCGGGCAACGCTGCCCGAACAATTCACCGAGGTCAGGATGCCGATATAGTTGCGCGTTCCGACCCGCCCATCCGCCCGGCGGTAGCCAAGAAAGGTCCGCTCGCCCTCCGCCGGCGGCAGTGGTGCATTGGCGCTCGCATGGGCGTAATCGGCGCTGTGGCCGCTCATGCCGAGGTTGTGGCTGTGGACATGCGCGCCGGGGGCGATGGCCTCGGTCGCCGCACCGATGATCTGGCCGTAGCGCAGGACATTCTCGCCTGTCGCGATGGCGCGCGCCGCGATCTTGTGACCACGTGGAACTGGTTGCGGCAAGGGCGCCGGCAAGCCGGTCACCGCCGCGCCGGCCGGCAGATCGGCAAGGGCGATGACGACATTGTCGGCAGGATGGAGGCGGATGGTGGTTGCGGCAGGTTCGGGCACGTTGGATCTCCGTGTAGTGCAAGACCCGGCGCCGTTTGTAAGGCTCCGGGTCCGGCGAACTAGCATGCCGACATGTTACATAGGCCCGCCGAGGAACCGCAAGGTTCCGGCTGAACGCCGCTTGCACGAGTCCGACGTTTTTCCCGGGCCGCTGGCCGCGATCGACATGCTGCCCCCTGTCATGCCTCTAAAAAAGTCTCGTTCATCGCCGCCGTGGCGCCGACCTACCGCAATTTAAAGTCCGTAGAACTCCGCCGCGGTTCCGCCAAAGACCCGCGCACGCGCGGCATCGCTCAGGCCAGCGGTCAGTTCCTCTGCCGCAGCGCGCCATCGGGAATACTCGCAGCGCAGCCGGCAGACCGGCCAGTCTGAGCCCCACATGATGCGCTCTGGCCCGAACTCGGCGAAGACATGGTCGGCATAGGGGCGCAGATCTTCAACCGTCCAATCCGCATTCGCCTCGGTCACCAGTCCCGAGAATTTGAGATACGCCCCGGTTTCGGCCGCAAGCCGCGACATGCCGTCCGCCCAGAACCGGAAACCTTCCCTGGTGTCGGTGCCGATGTGTGGCTTCATGCAGTGATCGAGCACGACCCGCATATCCGGAAAACGCTTCAGGAGCTTCAGGAAGTTCGCGAGATGGCGTGGAAAGCCAAGGGCATCGAAGGCCAGCCCAAGCTCGGAAACGGCGCCGAACCCCCACTGCACGTCGTCGCGGAGCATCCACTCGGCGTCGGGAATGTCCTGGATCATCGGCCGGACACCCCGGAGCTTCGGATGCCCCGCCAACCGCTTCAGAGCCGCGAGGTCGCCCGGCCGCTCGAAATCCACCCAGCCGACGACAGCGGCGACGGACGGCGTGGCATCGGCGATCCCCAGCAGGTACTCGGTCTCGTTCACCGTTGGGGCCGCCTGCACCAGAACGGTCCGCTCGATCCCCTGCGCGGCGAGGTCCGGCGCGAGGTCTGCCGGACCGTAGGGCCGCGTCAGAACCGGGTCGTCCTTCGGCATCCAGCCGTAGTCGCCCCGCGCAGGGTTCCAGTAGTGCTGATGGGCGTCGATCATGGTCATAGCTTCACTCCGCCAGCGCGCAACGGCGCATCAACCCGTCAGCTTTCGGACGGTTCAAGGTCTCGCAGTGGTCGGGCCGATCCAGGTTCCGTTTCGAAGACGCCATGCTCCTCTCCGGAGATCCGGCAACTGGCTGGCCTGACTCGCCTTGGGTCCAATCCATAGCACGACAAATTGAGGCCGCAACGACACGCGGACGGGTCCCTTGGCCCGTCTTCGCCGCTCGTTCGGCGACAGCAAGCCGAGTGCCTCGATGCCCCGCTTAAGATCGGTGGAAAGATCGACATCGACTTTCGGCCGTGCCGCATTTGCAGGCAAGGGAATTTCGCAATCGCAGAAAATGGCGGCTTGGCCGAATTCGGTCCCAAAGGACGCCGAAAAAGCCAAAATATGACCATTCCTTGGGAGTATCCCGTATACTGCGGGGGCCGGAAGTGAGGTTGACATGGTCGAACTCCTCTTTGTCGTCTGCCTGGGCGCGTCGCCCGGCACCTGCGAGGAACGGAGCCTGCTTTACCAGGACATCTCCCCGATGACCTGCATGATGGGCGCACAGCCGGCGCTGGCCGAATGGATTGCAGGCCACCCGAATTGGACCATCGCGCGCTGGTCGTGCCGCGTGTTCCGGAAAGGCGAGCGCGAGATCTGACCCGCTCGGATCCAACGCGCGGCACTGCCGCGGTGGACGTCCCTGCGCAGGGATGAACCGGCGGCGGAACTCCAGGTTGGCATTGCCACTCCGTAGACAGGTATTGCCCGCTCGGCTAATCGTTGCGCTGCGGGGCCGAATGAAACGGGGTGGCATGGCTGAGGACTGGGGACGGAAGCTTCGCGAATCCAGTGGCGCGGCAAGGACCACACGTTGCGTTTTCGCCAACCGCGCGAGCGGCACCAGGACCAGCTGAGGACAGGCGATGCGCACCATTCTGGCATACGGCGACAGCAACACCTACGGCACCCCACCGATGCGGACCCTCGACGACAAGGGCCGCCTTAGGCCGGACGAACGCTGGACCGGCCATCTGCGCAAGGTCCTGCCCGCCGACACGGTGCTGATCGAGGAAGGCCATCCGGGCCGCACAACTGTCCACGACGATCCCATCGAGGGCGCGCACCGGAACGGCCTGACGATCCTTCCCGCGATCCTCGAATCGCACCGTCCGCTCGACCTCGTGATCCTGATGCTCGGGACCAACGACATGAAGGCGAGGTTTTCAGTGACGGCGGAGGATGTCGCCGCTTCGCTCGACCGCCTCATCCGGGTCATCCGCGCGGCCGAGGCCGGGACGGATCGCGGCGTGCCGCAAATCCTGCTCGTCTGCCCGCCGCCGGTCGCGGAGTCCGGTTGCCTCGCCGGGATGTTCCACGGCGGCGCGGCGAAGTCGGCCGCCCTCGCGCCTCATGCCGAAAGGGTAGCGACGGCGTATGGCGCGCGGTTCCTGGATGCGGGGGCGCATATCGCCGTCTCGCCGCTCGACGGGGTTCATTTCGATGCGGATGCACACGCCACGCTCGGCCATGCCATCGGTGGTGTCGTCACCGGCATGCTTGGCTGACGCGGACCGGATTGCCCGCCCTGGCGGGACTATGACCATGAGAGGATGAGGAATGCTGAAAGGGATCGACAACCGGCTGAATGCCGATGTGCTCTATGTGCTTCGCTCGATGGGACACGGAGATGCGATCGTCATCGCGGACACCAACTTCCCCGCCGATTCCATTGCCCGGCACACCGTCTATGGCGAGCTTCTGAGAATGGAGAATCTCACAGCGGCCGACGCCGTCGACGCGGTCCTCTCGGTGATGCCGCTCGACACTTTCGTCGACGATTTCGCCGCGCGGATGGAGGTCGTCGGCAACCCGGACGAGGTGCCCCCCGTTCAGGCAGAGGTGCAGGCCGGGATCGACCGGGCCGAGGGCAAGCCGCGTCCGATGATCGGTATCGAGCGCTTCGACTTCTACGACCGCGCACGGGAAAGCTATGCCGTGATCCAGACCGGGGAGCGTCGCTTCTACGGCTGCTTCATCTTCCGCAAGGGCGTGATCCCGCCCGAAGCCTGAGGGAAAGTCATGTCGAACAAGATCGTCATCCTCGGTGTGTTCGTCGCCGACACCTCCTACCGCGCCGAGCGTCAGCCGAAGATGGGCGAAACCATTCTCGGCAAGAGCTTCGTCCTCGGTCCCGGCGGCAAGGGGTCCAACCAGTCGGTGGCGGCCGCGATGGCGGGTGGCGACGTGCATTTCATCACCCGCCTCGGCCGTGACCCCTTCGCCGACATGGCCCGCGCGACCTGGGCGAAGGCCGGCGTGACGCCCGAGGTGACGGAGGATGCCGAAAGCTACACCGGTGCCGCGTATATCTTCATCGAGGATGGCACCGGCAACAACGCGATCATCATCTCGCCCGGCGCAGCGGGTCGAATCTCGGTTGCCGATGTGGAAGCGCGAGCCGATCTCATTGGCGGCGCTTCGGTCTTCGTGACCCAGCTCGAACAGCCGATGCCGGCCGCGCACCGGGCGCTCGAGATCGCTCGCGCCGGCGGCGCGAAGACGATCCTCAATCCGGCGCCCGCCGCCGCCATCGCGCCAGAGATGCTCGCCCTTTGCGACTACGTCACCCCCAATGAAACCGAAGCCGAAGGTATCACCGGCCTGCCCGTTACCAATGTCGCGGAGGCAAAGGCGGCAGCGACGCGACTCCTCGCCCAGGGCGTCGGCGCGGCGATCATCACGCTGGGCGGGAAGGGCGCGCTCTATCACGACGGTGCCCGCACCGTGCATGTTCCCGCTCTCACCGCCGGGCCGGTCGTGGAAACCACCGGTGCGGGTGACGCCTTCAACGGCGGCTTCGCCACTGCCCTCGCCCGCGGTGCGGACCCGGTCGACGCGGTCCGCTTCGGTTGCGCCACCGCCGGCATCTCGGTCACCCGCCCCGGCACCGCCCCGTCGATGCCGGCCCTTGCCGAAATCGAGGCGCTGCTGTCGAGAGGTAGGACAATCTGAATTGAGGGCCGCGAACGGGTGAGAAATACCTGGGATTGGTCCCGCGCCCGGATGAGGCGACACCCATATGTGTGCCCGCCCGCCTAGCTGGAGAGGTCAACCTCAAGATCAAGGAATGGGGCATATTGCTGGGCCCCGAAAATATCGCCGTCTCCGGCGCTGCCGCTCGGACGCTCGCGCAGGATCGTGAATTTGATTGCATAGGCCGGATCGTATTCGACGAAGTCCGTCAGCCGGGCCGGGTCTACGTTCAGGACATCGCACACGCTTTTGCGGGTCAATGCGCCGGAGCGTTTGACCATTTCGTAGGTCTCCTTCTCGCGGAATATGACATCGAAGGTGATCTTGTCCGTCCCCGCGTTCTTGGAGCGGATGGTCTTGGCCAGTTC
>JBNKFC010000389.1:0-6027 GCA_050289105.1 Paracoccaceae bacterium
GCCATCGACAAGGGTGCGCCCTTCCGCGAGACGGTCTACGAGTTCGCCACCCGCTACCCGCAGTGGGAGGACAAGATCCGCCTCTGGCATGACAACTGGATCGACATGGCCTCGCCCGTCATTCCGCATTCCGTTAGGCTGCTGCGCGCCCTGAAGGCGCGCGGGGTGCCGGTCTTTGCGCTGACGAATTTCGGCGACGACACCTACACATTCGCCGAACCGCACTATCCGTTCCTGGGCGAGTTCGACCGTGCCTATGTCTCGGGCCGGCTGAAGCTGACAAAGCCGGACCCCGCGATTTACGCGTATCTGGAGGCCGATTGCGGCATCGCGCCCTCAGCGCTGCTCTTTGCCGACGACCGGGCCGAAAATATCGCCGTCGCCGATAGGCGCGGCTGGCGCACCCATCTCTTTGACGGCCCGGAAGGTTGGGCTGCGCGGCTGGTCGCCGAAGGATTGCTGAACGAGGAGGACGCCCAATGACGATCGAGATCGTGGGACCGGAGGTCGAACCGAAGCTCGACTGGATCGCGCTGACCGAGGCGCTGGAGGCAGGCCACCGCCTGCCACGGGCAGAGGTGGGCGACACGTTCCTGCGGCGACGCGGGGATACGCTTCTGACCCGCTCGGCCTGGATCGACGGGATGGGGATCGCCGTCAAGGCGGCCACGATCTACCCGGAGAACCACAAGCTTGGCCTGCCCAACCTGCACGGCGCAGTGGCGCTCTTTTCCGACCGCGAAGGCGTGCTGGAGGCTTATGTCGACTTCGCTCTCCTGACCAAGTGGAAGACCGCCGCGGACAGTCTGCTGGCCGCCCGGCGCCTCGCACGGAAGGATTCCGAAGTGTTCCTAATCGTCGGGGCGGGCACGGTCGCGCATTCGATGGTCGAGGCCTATTCCGCAGCCTTTCCCAAGGCACGGTTTCATGTCTGGAGTCGCTCTGCCAAGAGCGCGCAGGGCTTTGCCGATGAAACCGGGGCCGTGCCGGAGACCGACCTGGAAACGGCGGTTCGCAAGGCCGATGTCATCGCGACCGCGACAATGTCGCAAGAGCCGCTCGTCCTGGGCGCATGGCTGAAGCCGGGCACCCATCTCGACATGATCGGGGCCTACAGGGCCGACATGCGCGAAGCGGACGACGAAACCTTCCGTCGCGCCCGCGTCTTCGTCGACGCCCGTGCGACGACCGTCCATCATATCGGCGAACTGATGGAGCCCCTGAAAAGCGGCGCCATCACCGAGGCCGATATCATTGCCGATTTCTACGACATCGGGAGCGGCGCCTTCGCCCGTCGCTCAGACGACGACATCACCCTGTCAAAAAACGGCGGCGGCGCGCATCTCGACTTGATGACAGCACGTTACGTGCTGGAGACCGCGCGAAAGGGATAGCCCCCTTTCTTCAGTTCTCAGATACCTACCTCCGTGGGCATCCAATGGTTCGACAACCAATGGATGATGGGGCGTCGCCCCGGCCTTTCCTCGATCACGCCGGCAGGGCTTCCAGCGACTTTTCCCGGATCGGCAGATGCACGATGGCCGAGAACGCACCCACGGCGACGCCAATCCACCATACGGCGGTATAGTCGCCGTATGCGTCGTAGAACCGGCCGCCAAGCCAGACGCCTGTGAAACTGCCGATCTGGTGGCTGAGGAACACGATGCCGTAGAGCGTGCCCATGTAACGCAGCCCGTAGATATGGCCGACGAGACCAGAGGTCAGCGGCACGGTCGCAAGCCAGAGCGATCCCATGCCAATTGAGAACAGGACCACGGTCAGAGGCGTGATCGGGAACAGGATGAAGAGCGCGGCGAAAAGCGTCCGGCCGGTATAGACCGCCGCCAGAACGTATTTCTTCGGAAACCGCTTGCCGAGCCATCCGGCCGTCAGGGTGCCAACGATATTCGCGAGCCCGATGAGCGAGATCGCCGCGGCACCGAGTGCCGACGTGGAGGATATCCCCAAGGCGGCGAGCGGGCCGGCGGGCGAGATCGGGCCGCACATCTCGGTTACCATCGCCGGGAAATGCGCGACCATGAAGCCAAGCTGGTACCCGCAGGAGAAGAAGCCCACGAAGATCAGTGTGAAGCTCGGGTCGCGTAGCGCCTGGCGAAGGGCCGCCGCCATGCTGATGTCGTTCGCCGCTTTCGTTCGCCCCGGCGCCCGCATGAGGGGCAGGACGGCGATCACCGACAGGATCGCGGCCGCGAAGATCATGAACACCGTCTGCCAGTTGAAATGGCTCAGAAGATATTCCGCCACCGGCGCGCTGAAGACCTGGCCGAGCGACCCGGCCGCCGTCGCTATGCCGAGTGCAAGCGAGCGGTTGTCGTCCGATGCCGCCCGTCCGACCACCGCCAGGACGACGCCGAAGCCGGTTCCGGCGATGCCAAAGCCGACGAGGATCTCCAGCACCTGATGCTGTTCCGGCGTCACGGCCGAGGCCGAGAGGACCAGTCCCGCCGCATAGCAGAGTGCCCCAAGCACGATCGCTTTCCGGTCGCCGAAGCGTTCGGCAATGGCACCGAAGATCGGCGCGCCGATACCCCAGGCGAGGTTCTGGATGGCGATCGCGAAACTGAATTCGGCGCGCGGCCATCCAAACTCGCCGGCGATGGGGATTTGGAACACGCCAAAGCTCGACCGGATGGCGTTGCCGACCACGAGGATCAGCAGGCCGGCGATCAGGACCGGGGTGAAAAGCTTGGCGTGGGTGGACATGATGACTCCTGTTCGGAACGCGACATTCGCGCCGCCGCAGGGCCGGGTCAAATCGAGAATTGTGATCGGAACAATTCCGTTTGGCCATACCGTGCAGCGCGACAATTACCGGGTAGGAGGGCAAGACCACCCTGACGGCTCGGGGGACAGAGGTGCTCTACATTCCACCGCCTCCACCGACGGTCTTTCCCTTTTCGAACCGGCAGGCTATCGCACTGTCATGACCGAGACGCTGACCGAGATCTACGACCGGCTGACGCATGAGGGCGACCTCAGCCAGGATGCGGCGCAACGGGCCGTTCTGCCCGCGCTGCAACGCATCCGCGAGCAATTGGAAGACGCGAACGGCCGCCGGAAGGGACTTCTCGGCGGCCTCTTCGGCAAGGCGCCGGAAACGGTCAGGGGGCTCTATCTCTGGGGCGGGGTCGGGCGCGGCAAGTCGATGCTGATGGACCTTTTCCACGACCATGTCGCGATCGAGGCCAAGCGTCGGGTCCATTTCCACGCATTCATGCAGGAAGTGCAGGCGGCGTTGCACGAGGCGCGCAAGACCGGCGTGGATGACGCGATCCGACCCGTGGCCGCCGAGATCGCGGGCAATCTCCGGCTCCTCAGCTTCGACGAGATGCAGATCACCGACATCGCCGACGCAATGATCGTCGGGCGGCTTTTTCAGATGCTTTTCGACCGTGGCGTAACGGTCGTCACGACTTCGAACCGGGTACCGGACGATCTTTACAAGGATGGGCTCAACCGCTCGCTTTTCTTGCCCTTCATCAGCCTCTTGAAGGAGCGGATGGAGGTGCGGGAACTGGAAAGCGAGAACGATTACCGCCAGCACCGGCTGCAGGGGGCGCAAGTCTATTTCACCCCGGCCGGTCAGGCGGCCCGCGCGGCGATCGGGAAGATCTGGCTGGAACTGACCGGCGGCGGCGGCGATAGCGCGCTCAAGCTGATGATCAAGGGGCGCGAGGTGGTGCTGCCGAACTACCACGCCGGCGTTGCCCGTGCCTCGTTCTGGGAACTCTGCGGCCGTCCGCTCGGCCCCGCCGACTACCTCGCCATTGCCAGCGCGGTCCGGGTGCTGATCCTCGAGGACATCCCGCATCTGTCTGCCGAAAACTACAACGAGGCCAAGCGTTTCGTGACGCTTGTCGACGCGCTCTATGAGGCGAAGGTCCGGCTGATCGCCTCGGCGGCGGACGAGCCCGAAAGGCTCTATGTCGAGGGCGCGGGTGCCTTTGAATTCGAACGCACTGCCAGCCGCCTGCGCGAGATGCAAGCGGCGGACTGGGCGCTCGACACGGTCGCGGCGACCGACTGACGCGGTTCCGTGGCAGCGTCGGACGGGCGGTCCAATGCCCGACCGGACGGCAGGTTTCCTCGAAAAGACTGCCGGACGAGCAGTTTCCCGCCCTGGCTTGTCGTCTTTGGACGCGCGGGCAGGGCGCGTGCAGCGCAAGGCGGGTGGGGAAAGGGAGACATGCCGATGATCGTCCAGGACCCGCCGAGCCTCCTCCAGCTCCTCTTCGTCATGAAGGGATCTATCGTCCCCCGCATCGCCGGGCGGATGGCCGCACTCGCGGGCCTCAGTCTGGCCGTCCTCGTCGTCGACCGGCAGATCTTTGCGTTGCCGCATGTCTCGATCGCGGCGATGGGCGTCTTTGGCGTGGCGCTCTCCCTGTTCCTCGGCTTTCGCAACAACGCCGCCTACGACCGCTGGTGGGAGGCGCGCAAGCTTTGGGGACAGATGATCGCCGATGCGCGCAGCCTCGGCCGTGAAACGGCGCTCTTTCTCGGAAACAGCGACGCGCGGGACGCGGTCCTTCGCGGAGTAGCAGCCTTCGCGCATCTGCATCGCGGCTGGCTGCGCGGCATAGATGCCGTGGCCGAGGCGCGGCTCTGGGATGCGGCCTCTGCAAATCATGCGGCGCGGAGAAATCCGCCCGACGCAACACTTCGCGCGATGGCCGCAATCCTCCGGTCCGAGTATGAGGCAGGGCGGTTGACCGATATCGGCGCGCGGGCTCTTGGCGAGCGCCTCGCCTCCCTAGCGGTGGCACAGGCGGGGTGCGAACGCCTCGCGTCAGCGCCGATCCCTTATGTCTATGGGCTCCTCGTCCTCCGCACGAGCTACCTCTACTGCCTGATCCTGCCCTTTGCACTGATCGACCCGGCCGGAGCGTTCGCGCCCGTGGTCGCGGCGATCGTCGCCTATGTCTTCTTCGGCCTGAACGCCGTCAGCGACGAACTGGAACACCCGTTCCGGGATGCCTCGAACGGACTTCCGCTCGACGCGATGTGCCGGGTGATCGAGATCTCGGTTGCGGAGGCACTGGGCAGTGAACCGCCGGCGCCGCTTTATCCAGTCGCGGGAATTCTCAGCTGAGAAGTCCGCGGGCGAGAGGGATCACGTTCGTACCGTAAAGCTCAATGGAGCGCATCAGGACATCGTGCGGCATCGGGCCGGAGGAGTACTTCATCTCGAACCGGGAAAGGCCGAGCGTCTTCACCGTCGTGGCGATCTTCCGCGCGACCGTCTCGGGAGATCCGACATAGAGTGAACCCTGGTCTGCGTCGTGGTCGAAATGCGCGCGGGTCGTCGGAGGCCAGCCGCGTTCGCGGCCGATGCGGTCGTGAAGCGCCTTGTAGTGCGGCCAGAGTTGATCGCGCGCTTCCTCGTCCGTGTCGGCGACATGGCCGGGGGAATGGACGCCGATTGGCTTGGGTGCGTTGCCGGTCTGGGCATAGGCGCGATGGTAGAGATCGACGAAGGGCCGGAACCGCAACGGCGCGCCGCCGATTATGGCGAGCATCATGGGCAGGTCGTAGTGGACGGCCCGCATCACCGATTCGGGCGTGCCGCCGACGCCGATCCAGCATTTCATCGGCGCGGCGAGGGTCGGGTAGACCGGCTGGTTCTTCAAGGGCGGTCGAGTGGAGCCGGACCAGCTGACGCGCGGCGCAAGCAGGAGCTTCGTGAAGAGGTCGAGCTTTTCGTTGAAAAGGGTCTCGTAGTCGTCGAGGTCGAAGCCGAAGAGAGGGAAGCTCTCAGTGAACGAGCCGCGCCCGAGGATCACCTCGGCGCGGCCGTTCGAGAGGGCGTTCAGCGTGGAAAACCGCTGGAAGACCCGGATCGGATCGTCGGACGACAGCACGGTGACCGCGGTACCGAGGCGGATGCGGCTGGTCTTGGCGGCGATGGCGGCAAGCACCGTCTCGGGCGCAGAGATCGCGAAATCGTCGCGGTGGTGTTCGCCGAGGCCGATGAAATCCACCCCGACCTCGTCGGCGAGAACCGCC
>JBNKFC010000390.1:0-6577 GCA_050289105.1 Paracoccaceae bacterium
TCCGCCCCGATCAAGGCGGCCGGTCAGGGCGAGACCACGGTGGGCATCGTCTTCATGCATGACGCGGTCGCGCAGACGGTTGCCGGCTTTCCGATCGTCACGGTCGCCCCTTGCGAGGGCACCGGCTACGAGATCGGCTCCATGTCGATCATCGCAGGCGCGCGCAATATGGATGAGGCCAAGCAGTTCTACGACTGGGCGCTGACCGCGGACGCGCAGAACCTTGCGCTTCAGGTCAACGCGTTCCAGGTGATGTCGAACGTCGCCGCGAAGAAATCGGAATTCGCGCCCGACCTCGCGACGATCAAGCTGATCGACTACGACTTCAAGAAGTACGGGTCGAGCGACGAGCGCAAGCGGCTGCTGGCCAAGTGGGATAACGAAGTTTCCACGCTGCCGCAGTAGACCCATTGCGACAGATTACGTCTGAAAAGACCTCCCATCCGGTCCTGACATTCTGGATCGTCGCCGGATGGGTCGGCTTCTGCCTCCTCCCTTGGTATGGGGTGGAGGATTTCTGGTATCTCGAATGGCTGATCGACGGCTGGCCGACCGACAGCGATTACGCCCCCGCCGCATTTCTGCTCGCGCAGGGGGTAAAGCCTTGGCTCTGGCCCCTGGTGCCGGCGCTGATTGCACCCCTCTGGGTGATGCGTCGCAGAAAGACCGATGCGGTGTATGCCCGGGTTCTGCTCGTGGCGGGAGCGTTCGGTTTCGCGTGGATGACCGCACAGGGGCTTGGCATCGGGATCCGGGGCTGGACCGCCGGGTGGCTCGGTGCACTCTTCGGACCGCTGGACGCGCGCCAATACGGCATGGGTTACGGGGCGCTGGTTGTCGCGTCGGCCTTCCTCTTTCTCTTCACGCAAGGCATTGCGGCCCGCGGCGCGGTGGGCGGCGACGTTTTCGTCACCGGTGCGATCGGGGGCGTCATTGCCGTTGTGGCGATCTTCGTCTTCTTCCCGATTGCCAGAATGCTCATCGCCGCATTCATCACCGAGGACGGTAGCTATTCCGCCATCGTTTTCTTGTCGAAATTCTTCGACGACCGCATCTGGGGGCTCGGTTGCCTCGCAGGTGCGCGGTGCGGCGTGGCCTGGAACTCGGTCTTCCTCGCCGTACTCGTCGGCGTGATCACCACGGCCCTCGGCCTCGTCTTCGCGCTGGTGCTGACGCGCTCGGGCTTTCGCTTCAAGCGAAGCCTGAGGGCATTGACGGTGCTGCCGATCATCACACCGCCTTTCGTCATAGGCCTCGCCATCATCCTGCTCTTCGGCCTTTCGGGTGCGGTGACGACCTCGGTGGCCGACCTGATCGGTGTGCGGCCTACGCGCTGGGTCTATGGCTTGCCCGGCATCCTCATCGCGCAAGTCCTCGCCTTCACGCCCATCGCTTTCCTCGTCCTCATTGGTGTCGTCGAAGGAGTCTCGCCCTCGATGGAGGAGGCGGCGCAGACCCTGCGTGCCAACCGCTGGCAGACATTCCGGACCGTGTCGCTACCGCTGATGCGGCCCGGTCTCGCCAATGCCTTCCTCTTGGGCTTCATCGAAAGCATGGCGGACTTCGGCAATCCACTTGTCCTCGGTGGCAACTACGATGTGCTTTCGACCGAGATCTTCTTCGCCATCGTCGGGGCGCAATACGATCAGGGCCGCGCCGCGATCCTTGCTATCGTGCTGCTGGGCTTCACCCTCGCCGCGTTTTACGTCCAGCGCTTCTGGCTCGGCCGGAAAAGCTACACGACGGTCACCGGGAAGGGCGACTCCGGGGTGCATCCCGAGATGCCGAAGGGCCTGTCCATACCGGTCTACGTGATTGCCGCGCTCTGGGCGGCCTTCACCATCGTCATCTACGGAATGATCCTCTACGGTTCGGTCGTGCAGCTCTGGGGCGTCGACAATACGCTGACCTTCAAGCACTACCTGACCGCCTTCGCCATTCGGATCGAAGACGGAGGTATCCGCTGGACCGGCTCCGCCTGGGACAGTTTCTGGACGACGATGCTGATCTCGACCGTTGCGGCACCACTCACGGCGGCCGTGGGTCTGGTAACGGCCTACCTGCTGACGCGGCAGGATTTCGCGGGCAAGCGGAGTTTTGAGTTCGGCACGATGCTCAGCTTCGCGATTCCGGGCACGGTGATAGGCGTCAGCTACATCCTCGCCTTCAACGTGCCGCCGATCGAGATCACCGGCACCGGCCTCATCCTCGTCATCAGCTTCATCTTCCGCAACATGCCGGTGGGGGTGCGGGCGGGCATCGCCTCGATGAGCCAGCTCGACAAGTCGCTCGACGAAAGCTCGCTGACCTTGGGCGCCAACAGTTGGCAGACCTTCCGGGGGGTGATCCTGCCGCTCCTTCGCCCAGCCATCCTCGCCGCGCTGGTCTATTCGTTCGTGCGTGCCATGACGGCGATCTCGGCTGTGATTTTCCTGGTCTCCGCGCGTTACGACATGGCGACGAGCTATATCATCGGGCGGGTGGAGAACAATGACTACGGCCTCGCCATCGCTTATTCGACCGCGCTGATCTTCGTGATGCTGGCGGCCGTCGGACTGCTGCAATTGCTGGTCGGCCGGACGAAAATCGGGCGCAGGCTCGCTCATGAACAGGGAGGGTCGTGACGTGGCCGGTGTAAGTTCAAGGGCCGCTTCGGTCGTCTTCGACCAGGTGACCAAGATCTACGGCCGCGACGTCGTTGCGGTGAACGACGTGAGCCTGAGCATCGCGCCAGGAAAGCTGGTGACGTTGCTCGGCCCATCGGGATGCGGCAAGACGACGACGCTGCGGATGATCGCCGGGCTGGAGATGGTCTCGAAGGGTCGCATCCTGATCGGCGAGAGGGACGTGACGACACTGCCCGCAACCGACCGTGATGTCTCGATGGTATTTCAGTCCTATGCTCTCTTCCCGCACATGACGGTGCTGGAAAACGTGAGCTACGGGCTGAAATTCTCGGGCTTTTCCAAGGCCGAGACGAGGGAGCGCGCGCATGCCGGCCTCTCGCTGGTCGGGCTTGACGGCTATGGTGGGCGCCTTCCGTCGGAACTGTCCGGCGGCCAGCAGCAACGCGTCGCGGTGGCGCGCGCGCTGGTCCTGGAACCGCAAGTGCTTCTTTTCGACGAGCCCTTGTCGAACCTCGACGCGAAGTTGCGCCGGCAAGTGCGGGAGGAGATCCGCGAGATCCAACAGAATCTCGGCTTGACGGTCGTCTACGTTACCCATGACCAGGAGGAGGCGCTTGCCGTCTCTGACGAGATCGTCGTGATGAAGAACGCGGCAGTCGCGCAGATCGGCCGCCCGCGAGAGCTTTATGACGCGCCCGCCGACACGTTCGTTGCTGACTTCATCGGCGAGGCGAACCTGATCCCCTGCGAAATCACCGCTGTCGACGGCGAGATGGCCGAGATCGTGGTGGGCGGCGTGGGCCATCGCCTGCCCGCGCGCGGGCTCTCTCCGGGGAAGGCGACGCTGGCGATCCGACCGTCGAGGATCCGCATCGTGACGGGCGAGGGGCTGCCCGTAACGGTGGAAAAGGTCACCTATGTCGGCGCACGGATGGAATACAGCTTCGCCGGTGCGTTCGGCCGCGTCTTCGCGGTCAGCGACAATATCGATGACCCCTACAAGGCCGGTGACACGGTGCGGATCGGCCTTGCAGCCTCAGGCCCGGTTCTGGTGCCCGATGCATGAGGCGCGCGCTCCCAGCCGATCAGTCCTGGCCGGGTGCATAAGCGCGTTCGGCGATCGCCAGAAGAGTACCGAAGACCTCGGGCGCTCCGACGATCACGCGCCCGCCCTTTGCGACCATCTCGGCCGCGTCCTGATCCTCCACAATTCCGCCTGCCTCTGCGACCAGAAGCTGCCCGGCCAGGCAGTCCCAGGCGTTCATATGTTCCTCGACATAGCCGAGGAGCTTGCCGCTCGCGACATAGGCCAGCGACAGGGCACCCGAGGCGTTGCGGTAGAAAACGCCGCCTGCCTCGATCACTTCATCCACCAGCCGCTTGATCCCACCGGCCCGCGTCCGGCCGGAGAACCCCACGCCGACCGATCCGGTGCGGATGTCGCGGCCCTTGATCACCCCGATGCGGCGATCGTTGCAGAAGGCGCCGCTGCCGCGCAGGGCGTGAAACATCTCGCCGTGGTTGGGGTCGTGAACGACGCCGACTTCGGTCCGCGCGCCAAGGACGCCCGCCAGAACCACGGTCCAGCCGGGAATGCCGTGGATGAAGTTCGTCGTCCCGTCGATCGGGTCGATCACCCATGTAAACCCGCTCGTTCCCGGCTTAGGCGCATCCTCTTCGCCGACGATCCCGTCTTCGGGGAAGGCGGCGACGAGCGCCTTTCGGACGAACGCCTCGACGTTCTTGTCTGCTTCGGAAACGAAATCCTGATGGCCCTTGACCTCAATGTCGAGCCCGTCGAAGCGGCGGAAATAGTCGAGGGCAAGGTCACCGGCTTCTTGCGCGATGCGCCGTGCCTCGGCGTATCTTCCCTTGATGTCGTCAGCGATCATTCCCGTCCCCTTGCATATCGCGATTTGCCGGCGAGGCTAGCAGCATGAGCGCAGAACTGCGAGAGACGCAATTCGACCCGCGCCGCTACCGCGCGGCGATCTTCGACCTCGACGGGACGCTCGTGCACAGCGAGCATGTCTGGGAACGGGCGAAGATCGAAGTGACCGCGCGCTATGGAAAAAGGCCGAGCAGGGAGCTTCTGGATGCCCATGTCGGTCGCGGGCTTAAGGATTTCCTCGACGAACTCTTCGGAATGCCGCTGACACCGGAAATGCGGCGCGCCATCGGCGACCAGATCGGCGCCGAGGCTGATCTCTGGCTCGACCGGCTGCGCGAACCGATCCCCGGCGCGCGGGACTGGCTGTCCGGGCTGGCAGAGGCGGGGCTGCGGATCGCCGTCTGCTCTTCCTCACCGCGTCGGCACATCGATGGTGCGATCGAGATGCTGGGCCTCCGCCACGTCATTGAACTCAGCGTTTCAGGTGCCGAACTGCCGGTCGGAAAGCCGGATCCGCTCCCGTTCGTCACCACGCTGGCCGAACTCGGCCTCACCGCGCCCGAGGCTTTCGCTGTCGAGGACTCGGTCGCGGGCGCGCGGGCGGCCACCGGTGCCGATCTTTTCACGGTCGCCGTCGGCCCCGGCTGCACCGGGCCTGCCTACGACTTTTGCCACCTCTGCGTCGAAAGCTTCGCGGAACTGGCCCCGACCTTTCCCGCAACCACAGGAAGGCGCTGACCGCCCCGTCGCTCTCCCGGTACTCGCAACCCGAAGACCACCCCACTTGCCGTGAACTGCGCGGGCTTCCGACTTTTCGCTATCATGGCGTCCAAGGACGGCCATTTCGGCTACGAGATGGAAATCATCCCCTATCCGGGGTCCGGGATCGAAAAGGCCGGGGGCATCAAAGGCAAGACATTGGTGTTTTCTTTCGAGACCTCCAACTCGGGCTTCAAGGCGCGCTCGTCGGGCTGGACCCTGATCAAGCGATCAGGATGTCGGGAATCATTCGCGACTTCATGCTGAACGCGATCTAGGATGAAGGGCAGGCGAGGCCAGAGCGGCAACCGCTAAGCGGCGCCTACCGACTGTCGCGCTCTCGGGCGCGCGGTGCCACCTGACGGCGCTAACCCCCGACCGCGCGCCCCACTGCGCGGATCCCGTCGATCGCCTGCATCATGAAGGCTGAATTCGTGAAATCCGGCCAGGTCGACAACTTCACGGCGATAAGACCGATATCCGGCGCCACGTAAATCATCTGTCCGAAGATGCCGAGGCAGAGGTGCCGTGGCAGGGCGCGATCCTCAATCCAGAACTGGTTCCGGTAGCAACCGTTCGGGAACTCCACCCGTGCGCTGTCGTCGAAAAGACCGTGCGGACCGTGCCGCACATCCTCGACCCAGGCGCGCGGGATAACCTGACGCCCCTCGACCATGCCGTCGTTCATGAGCGCCAGCGCGAACCGGGCAAGGTCGCGGAGCGAAGCGCTGATCCCGCCGCAGGCGAGGCCATAGCCGGCGGAATCGACGGTGATGTTGGCGTCCTCCTCGCAGCCGAGCGGCTGCCAGAGCCGCTCCGAGATGATCTGCGGCAGGCGCTGGCCCGTCGCGCGCTCGACCGCGTGGGCGAAGACATCCGTCTCGATGGAGCGGTAGCTGAACCGCGCGCCATGCTCGGCCTCTGCGACCGTGAGGCCGAGGATCTGCTCCCACATGCAGTTGGGCCAGCCCGACACATCTACCCCGTCCGGCGCAGGTTTCCAGCCCGAGGCGTAGTCCATCTTTCCCACGTCGCTGTCGCGGGCGGCATAGGTTTCGTCGAAACGCACGCCGGACGTCATGTCGAGGACATGCTGCACCGTCGCCCCGGCCCAGGCGGTCCTGGCCAATTCGGGCAGATAGTGCGTGATCGGTGCCGCCGGGTCGATCAGTCCTTCGTCGAACAGCCCGGCAGCCGCCGTCGCGGTGATCGACTTCGACACCGACTGCAGCAGGTGCAAGGAGCGCGGCCCCATGCCGTTGTGATAGCTCTCATGGACGATGCGGCCATCCACGGCGAC
>JBNKFC010000391.1:0-3480 GCA_050289105.1 Paracoccaceae bacterium
GCGAAATCGCGCTCCACCGCCTGAAGGTCCGACATGCCCAGGGCCGGGCGCGTGGCCGTCCTCGATTTCGGGAAGGGCACCGCCTCGACGAAGACGGTGAAGGCCACGGCCGGACCCTTCACATCCATCGCGCGAAGGACCTTCGGATGCACCTCGCCGAAGCTGCACAGCGCATTCGGGCCGAGCGCCATCACCCCCGACCGCCCCGGATGCCACCAGCCTGCGACCTTGCGGTTGATCTGCACGCGCTCGGGCGCGCCGAGGGCGGCAAGAACCGCCTCGGCATCAGCCTTCGCGTCGTAGACATCGGCCATCCGGCGCGATCCGTAGGGATCGCGGGGCGCCATCGCGCCGACGAGCAGTCCAGTAGCCTGCAGCGCCTGCTCGCCCGGTTCGCCACCCGAAAACGCAGGGCCAACCTCGAAGAGGGCAAGATCGGCGAACCCCCGCGCCTGATTGCGGGCCGCAGCCTGCAAGAGACCCGGCAGAAGATCGGGCCGCATATGCGTCATCTCCGAGGAGATAGGGTTCTCGATCCGCGTCGGCTCCGACCCGCCGCCGAAAAGCTCGGCCGACTTGGCGTCGATGAAGCTGTAGGTCACGCACTCGTTGTAGCCGAGCGCGGCCAGCGTCCGTCGCGCCGCCTTCTCGCGCATCTGCAGCGGCGTCAACACCGGCTTCGGCACGCCCGGTTTCGCGCGCCGCATCGGCTTGCCTTCTAGCTTGGTCAGGGAGGCGATCCGCGCGACTTCCTCGATCAGGTCGGCCTCGCCCTGAATGTCCGGCCGCCACGACGGCGGCACCGCCATGTCGCCCTTCAGCGTGAAGCCCAAGGCCTCCAGCGTGGCGCGCTGCTCGCCCTCGGCGATGTTCATGCCGACAAGCGACACCACCCGCTCCGGGTCGAGCTTGTAGGCCCGGTCAACCGTGGGCACCGCGCCGTCCATCGCCACCTCGGACGCCTCGCCACCGCACAGGTCGAGCACCATCCGGGTCGCGGCTTCCAGCCCCGGCAGGGTGAATTCCGGATCCACACCGCGCTCGAACCGGTAGCGGGCGTCGGAGTTGATCTTCAGCGCACGGCCGGTCGCCGCAACCGTGATCGGGTCCCAGTAGGCGCTTTCGAGAAAGACGTTGACCGTCTCCTCGGTGCAACCCGACGGCTCCCCGCCCATCACGCCCGCGATGCTTTCGGGGCCGGCGTCGTCGGAGATGACCATCATCCCCGGCTGGAACGTGTAGGTCCGGTCGTCGAGCGCCAGCAGCGTTTCGCCGCCCTTCGCCGGGTGGATGCGCAGATCGCCCTTCACCTTGTCAGCGTCGAAGACATGCAAGGGCCGGTTCTGGTCGAACGTGAAGAAGTTGGTGATGTCGACCAGCGCCGAGATGGGTCTGAGGCCGATGGCCTTCAGCCGCTGCTGTAACCAGAGCGGAGACGGCCCGTTCTTCACACCACGGATCACCCGGCCGGCGAACAAGGGACAACCCTTCTCCTTCAGCGCCGGGTCGATCTTCACCCCGATCGGGCTCTTGAACGCGCCCTTCACCGGCTCGATCGCCTGCGGTTTCAGCCGGCCCAGCCCCCGCGCAGCCAGGTCGCGGGCAAGGCCGCGCACGCCGAGCGCGTCGGGGCGGTTCGGGGTGATCTTGATGTAGATCATCGGGTCGCTCATGCCGCGGTAGTCGATGAACCGCTGCCCAAGCGGCGCGTCCTCCGGCAGATCGATGATGCCCGTGTGGTCGTCGGAGAGCTCAAGCTCGCGTTCCGAACACAGCATTCCGTTCGATTCCACGCCCCGGATCACGCCCGGCTTCAGGTCCACGCCGGTGCCCGGCACATGGGTGCCCACGGGCGCGAAGACACCGACAAGCCCCGTCCGCGCGTTCGGTGCGCCGCAGACGACCTGCACCTCCTCCATGCGGCCGTCCGGCCCCTCGGGATAAGTGGCGACACGGCAAAGGCGCAGCTTGTCCGCGTTCGGATGCTGCACCGCCTCGATCACCTTGCAGATTCGGAAGGCGCCCAGCGTGTCGGCCGGGTTCGAGACCTCCTCGACCTCAAGCCCGAGGTCCGTGAGGGCATAGAGGATCTCGTCGAGTGTGGCCTCGGTTTCGAGATGGTCTTTCAGCCAGGAGAGGGTGAATTTCATGGCGTCACGTCCTTTGGAGATTGTCTTCGCTGCCGCTGCGGGTGGGGCCTTCAAATCGGCTGCGTGAATGCTGAATTCGGTATAGCCTCGGGTGGCGCTCGCGCCATGCGAGCGCAACGGAAAGGGGGCTGAAATGGAAGACCGTACCGAAAGTCTCGAGGCCGCTTTGACCGCCTTTGGTGAAGCTTGGGCACGTGGCGACACTGATACGCTGCGTGCGTTGCTTTCGCCAAGCTACACTCATAACGACGCGTTCGGCGCGCATTTGCCATTTTCTGACTGGCTGGCTTACGCCAGCAAGCGCGCCGGCAGGGCGACCCAAATCGCCTTCCGCGACGTCAAGACGCGCTACTTTGGCGACGTTGCCATCGTAACCGGTTACAACGATCTCAGCGGGGGAGGAACTGCGGCGCCCGGTGACACCAAAGATCTGACGATCGTGTTCACCCAAGTCTGGCGCCGCGAAAACGGCCGCTGGTTGCGCGAGGCCTTTCAGGCCACACCCGTCGTCGACAGCGTTTACCGCTAGGCAACGCATCGAAGAATCGCTCCGCAAAGGGGTCACCGACTAAGCCCCCCGTGCACTGTCGGCATGTCGAGGCTCGCGAAGCCATAGTGCTTGAGCCAGCGCAGGTCTGACTCGAAGAACGCGCGCAGGTCGGGGATGCCGTATTTCAGCATCGCCAACCGGTCGATCCCCATCCCGAAGGCAAAGCCCTGCCATTCATTCGGGTCGACCCCGGCGGCTTCGAGCACTTTCGGGTGCACCATGCCGGAGCCGAGGATCTCCATCCACTTGTCGCCCTCGCCGATTTTCAGCGCCCCGCCGACGTTGGAATAGCGGATGTCGACCTCGGCAGAGGGTTCGGTGAAGGGGAAATGCGAGGCGCGGAAGCGCAGTTCGACATTGTCGACCTCGAAGAAGGCGCGGCAGAACTCCTCCAGCACCCATTTGAGGTTGGCCATGGAGATATCGCGGTCGATGGCGAGGCCTTCGATCTGGTGGAACATCGGCGCATGGGTCTGGTCCATGTCCATCCGGTAGACGCGGCCCGGCGCGATGACGCGCAAGGGCGCGCCATGGGTCTGCATCGCGCGGATCTGCACCGGCGAGGTATGGGTGCGCAGCACATGCGGCGGGCGGTTGTCGCCCTCGGCGCGCGCCATGAAGAAGGTGTCATGCTCCTGCCGCGCGGGGTGTTCGGGCGCGATGTTGAGCGCGTCGAAATTGTACCAGTCGCTTTCGATCTGCGGCCCCTCGGCCACCGCAAAGCCCATATCGGCGAAGATCGCGGTGATTTCCTCGGTGACCTGAGACACGGGATGGATC
>JBNKFC010000392.1:0-10621 GCA_050289105.1 Paracoccaceae bacterium
GGGGGGGGGTGGGTCGTGCTGGGCCGGTGGCGGTTGGACGCCGCCGGCCCGACTGGAGGGACAAGGAGGGCCACGATGGCCAAGGTCAAGGTCTGGGATCCGATCGTTCGGATCTTCCACTGGTCGCTGGTCGCGGGCTTCACCGCGAATGCGGTCTTCACGGATCCCGAAGCCAAGCTGCACGATCGGATCGGCTATGCGGTCGTGGCCCTTGTCGGGCTTCGAATCCTCTGGGGCCTTTTGGGGACCCGCCACGCGCGCTTCGCGGATTTTCCGCCTTCGATCTCGGCGGCGTTCGGCCAGATGCGCGAGATGGCGACCGGACGGCGGCACGCCCATATCGGCCATTCCCCGCTCGGGGCGCTGATGATCTACAATTTGATCGCTTCGGTTCTTGTCATCGGCCTGAGCGGCTACATGATGACGACGCTGGCTTACTTCGGGGTTCGTTGGGTCAAGGAAGTGCATGAACTCGCCGTCACATGGGCGGAGTTGTCCGTCGCCGCACATATCGCGGCTGTCGCGTTCGAAAGCCGGCGTCTCAGGATCAACCTTCCGAACTCCATGCTGACCGGATACAAGGCGATGCCGGCGGCAGAGGACGAGGAATGAATGACGCAATCGAAACGACCGGAACGATCGAAGGGCGCGGCGGTCCTGGCCCTGATGCTGGTGCAGGGCTTTTGCGCAGGCTTCTTTCTTCTCGACCTCCTCAGTGACTTCATCGCGGAACCGGCGTCGATGTGGGTTCGCCCGCATTTCGAACTGGAGATCCTCGCCAATCTTGGACTTGTCGCGGGTATCGTCTTCGAAGGCGCGTATCTGGTCCAGTTGTTGCGCCGGCAGGCCCATACCGACCGGGCGCTCTCGGCGGCCTCGGGAGCGCTGCATGAGGTCATGGAGGGCTATTTCGAGGAGTGGCGCCTGACCCCGGCCGAGGCCGACGTGGCAAGTTTCACGATCAAGGGCTTTTCGATCGCCGAGATCGCGTCCCTGCGCGGCTCGGCCGAGGGAACGGTGAAGACTCACCTGAACGCGATCTACCGCAAGGCCGGTGTTCAGGGCCGGAGCCAGCTCGTTACACTTCTCATCGAGGAGTTGCTTGGCGGTCCGCTCGTGCGGCCTGCGGTGGCAAGCGCGGCGGGCTGAGCCGCGCCGGGAAGGTTCGGGGCTGGCCCGAACGACATTTTCGGCTATAGTGCGCGCGGAAAAATGGGCGGGGGACTGATGCGCATTTCCATGGTTGGCATGCTTGCCATCGGTTTGGCCGGTGTGGGGTATGGGACCGCGTCGCTGGCCGAAGGTCTCGCTTTCGGCAGCGCGGCTTCGTCCCGTCTGGCGATGTTCCAAAAGCAGGTGGCGGTTCTCGATAGCCGGGCGGCCACGCAGTATTCCGCCTCTGTCAAGCTCACGCCGCACGGGAAAACCCCCGGAAACAGCGTCGCGATCCCGAGCTATTCGGGGCGCTACCGGGGTCTCTACCTCGAAGCGGCAAGGGATGCGGCGCGGCGCCATGGTGTGCCGGAGGATCTGTTCCTGAGACTTGTTCAGAAGGAAAGCGGCTGGAATCCCAACGCGGTGTCCCACAAGGGCGCGACGGGACTTGCCCAGCTCATGCCGGCGACGGCGCGGCGGCTTGGCGTCAATGCGACCGACCCGAACGACAATCTCGACGGCGGGGCGCGGTATCTGCGGATGATGTACGACCGCTTCGGCGACTGGAGGCTGGCGCTTGCGGCCTACAATGCCGGGCCGGAGGCGGTCGACAAGCACGGCGGCGTGCCGCCCTATGCCGAGACGAAGGGCTACGTCCTCGCCATTCTCGGCAGCTGACTAGGCGCTCTCATCTCGGATCTCATACTCTCTCGGAATGCCCTTGGTGGCGCGGGCCCAGATCGTCAGGGCCGCACGCATCTGGTGCGCCTCGAAGGCCGCGCGGTCGCAAAAGGCCTCGGAGACCGCGAAGCGGGTCGGATCGGCCGAGGAGCGCAGCACCTCGAACCTGAGGCATCCCGGTTCGGCACGGGTCAGCCGGATATGATCGGGCAGAAGTGCGGCAACCCGGTCGGCCTCTTCGAGGGTCCGGCAGATCAGGAATCCTGTCAGGGTCACGCGCGTCATGGGCACGAGGATAAGACAGGTGGGGTAGATCGGGAAGCCCTGCCCGAGGGCCAGACGACGGCACGGCAAACCCTTTCAGCGCGCGAACGAAGTCCGGACGACCCCAGCAGGACCGGTCCCCCTCAGGCGCGACCGATTGTGGAGAGCGCGATGAATTTTCCACGATGCCCATTGTCTGAGGCGCGAATGTCGCGCCATTTGACATTGAGAGCGACCTATCGGGTCGTATCTGAATGGTGGGTGGGCGTCGGATGATCAATCGCACCTTGCTTGGAATGGCTGCCCTGCTGCCTGCCATCGTCGCCCTGTCTGTGCCGCCGGCACTTTCCGAACCCTCTCCATGTGAGGACCCGCTGATCCGCGTCGACGCAGCGGAACCCGAGACGGCCGTGATGACGTGCGAGGCGGCAGGCCGGGCCAAGACGCTTCTCGGCACCTGCGGTCTGACTCAGACATCGGCCATCGAGATTGCCATCGTCGACGTTGCCACGCATCCCAGCTTCGGCACATGCATGGCGGTCTTCGACCATGAGGCCGGATGCCTCCGGGTGACCGATCCCGGCAGGCTTTCCGCGCTTCTTCCCGACGGTGACGCCCGCGCGCAGCTGCCGCCTTCCGTTCTCTTCGGGGGGGTTGTGGCGCATGAGCTCGCGCATGCGCTGCTCGATCAATCTTCGGTCGGCATCGATCTCGGTCCGGCCGAGGAAGAGTTCGTTGCCAATGCCTTCGAGCTGGAGTCGCTAGATCCGGAGTGGCGCCGAGTTCTGCTTGATGCCGATCCGGTCGACCCTGCCGGGTCTGAGGGACTGGTTCATCCGGCGATCTATGCACTGGCGCCCCGCGTCTTTGCCAACAATGCATGGTCGCTGTTTCATCGTGACGGAAACGGGTGCGCCCTGGTGGAGAAGATCGCCTCAGGCACCTACCGATTTCCGCGGCACTGAAGGCCGGTGCCCATTTCAGGCTGACCTGAGGTCGGCTAACCCGTGCGCCTGTCCTGGCCGATCTGGCCATGGCGAAGGCCAGGAGCTAGGGTCGCGCCGAGAGTGACCCAGCCCCGTCGCGAAGCATCGATGCCGAAACCAACCTATGCCCAGATCGCCAAGCGCGCCAATGTCGGCACGGCAACCGTCGAGCGCGTCCTCAACGGCAGGGGCGGCGTGCGGGAGGAGACCGAGGAAAAGGTGGTGAAGGCGGCGCTGGCGCTGGATTGGCCGGGGCGGCTCCGCGATCGTCATCGTGGCATCGTTCGGATCGAGGTGATCCTCGTCCGGCCCGAGACGAGCTTCTACGCGCGCATGGCCGCCGCCTTCCGGCGCATTATGGCGTCGCTCGATCCGGCCCTGCAGATCCACGTCACCTTTCTGGACGAAGGCGATTCCGGCGCCATCGCAGAGCGCATCCTTCGGCCGCCCCAACGTCGGGCCGGGCTGGTCATTTCCACTCCAGACCACCCCGAGGTGCGGGCGGCGCTCGAAGAGGTCGCGTCAGGCGGGTTGCCGATCGTGCAGATCGTCACGAGCACCATTCCCGGCCTGGAGTTCGTCGGGATCGACAACTATGCGGTGGGCCGGATGGCGGGGATGCTCTTGTCCCGTATGGGCGGCGTCCGGGGCACCGTCGTCGCGCTTTGCCACAGTGCCGTTTATCAGGTTCAGCGGGACCGGATCCGGGGCTTTTCCGATTACCTGGCCGAGCATCCGGGGGACGATCTTCACTTCGCCCATCTGTACTTCGGCCGGGATGACCGCAAGGCAGGCGCCAGTAGGGTTCGGGAGGCCATGCGCGACTGGGATGACCTTGCCGGCCTATACAACGCGGGCGGCGGGAATACCGGCGTGATCGACGCGCTTCGCACTGCGGATCGCGACATCTTCTTCGTCGGCCACGAACTGAACGACCTGACCCGCGCCGCGCTTCGGGACGGAACCGCCGACGTGATCTTCGACCAGTTGCCGGAGGCGCAGGCGCGCCGGGCGATCGACCTTCTCCTGTCCCGCCTTGGATTGATCGACGTCGAGTTGCAGAACCCACCGATCCGGTTCGCGACGATCACGGTCGAGAATCTTTGATCTGATCAGATCAAGAAAGATGCGGCGAGTCGCCTGAGGCGTTGCTATCCATGTTACCGCGAACAGGGAGGGGCGGTCCGCATGGCGGGTCATGTTTCCGTATACGATCTGCGAAGCCGGAAGGGCCAGCGCAAGTGGCTCCAGGTCCATGTCGACAGCGGGGTTGAGGCGGCCGCCGCGGTCGAGGCGGGCATCGTCATCCTCTCCTGCGAGCCCGACCACACGCTTGAGCCAATCCGCGCCGCCGCCCCGGATGCCTTCGTTTCGGCCGGGATGCCGCACGGCGCCGTCAGTTCGCCCGAGGAAGCGATCCGGCTCGGCTTCGAGATCCTGAAGCGTGGGGCGGACGCGGTCTATTGCTCGCATTCGCCCTACTTCATCGAGGCGATGGCACGCGAAGGGATTCCGGTGACGGGCCATGTCGGTCTGGTGCCGAACCTCGCCGCCTGGACCGGCTTCCGGGCCGTGGGCAAGACCGCTGACGAGGCGCTTCAGGTCCTTCGCAAGGTCAAGGATATCGAGAATGCCGGCGCGGCCTGCGTCGAAGTCGAGGTGGTTCCCGTGGAACTTGCCGACCACATCACCCGCACGACGCCCATGATCACGATGGGGATGGGCTGCGGTGACGTCTGCGATACCCAATACCTCTTCAGCTCCGACGTGCTCGGAACCAATACCGGCCACTACCCGCGCCACGCCAAGAAATACGCCGACTTCGCCGCGCTTGAGGCCGAGCTGCAGGCGCAGCGCGTCGAGGCGTTCCGCGCCTTCGCCAAGGACGTCGAAACCGGGGGCTACCCGGAGCGCAAGCACGAAGTCCGCATGGACGATGCGGCGCGGGAAGAGTTCCTGAAGCGCGCGCAGAAGGTCTGAGGGCATGCCGATGGACGACCTCAAATACGGCACCCGCAACAAGCGTGGCGACTGGTCCCCGAACCAGCCGGCGCAGACCGCCCCGCTCTTCGTCTTTCCGCCGCGCCCGCTCGCGCTCCTGAAATGGCTGCCGCATTACTTCCTGCCCTATAATGCGCTTTTCTTCCTCTCGGCCTTGGCCTGGTGGAAATGGGTCATCCCGCCCGTGGAGGTCATGCAGACCCTCGCCTGGGGCTGGGTGCTGAAGCTCCTTCTGGTCAATGCGGTGGCGGTGTTCCTCTGGTACTTCGCCTTCGAGCTGCACCTCTATATCCGTCGTGCCCAGGGCAACCGCTTCAAGTACAACGGCAAGTTCCCGGCCGACACGCCGTCGGACGTGTTCTGGTTCAAGAGCCAGAACCTCGACAACTTCCTGCGCGGCTTCCTGTCGGGCGTGCCGATCTGGACGGGACTTCAGGTCGTCGTGCTCTGGGCCTTCGCCAACGGTTATGTGCCGTGGCTGAGCTTTGCCGAAAACCCGGTCTACCTTGCAGCCCTTTGCCTTGTCGTGCCGGTGATCCATGAATTCCACTTCTTCTGCATCCACCGGCTCATCCATACGCCGTTGCTCTACAAATGGGTGCATTCGGTCCACCACAACTCCGTGAACCCGAGCCCCTGGTCATCGCTGTCGATGCACCCGGTGGAGCATCTGCTCTACATGGCGACGATCCTCTACCACGTCATCCTGCCCTCGAACCCGGTGATCGCGCTCTATCAGCTGCATTACGCAGGCTTCGGGGCCGTGCCGGGGCATGTGGGGTTCGACAAGGTCGAAGTGACGGACGAGATGGCGATCGATACCCACGCCTACATCCACTACCTTCACCACAAGTACTTCGAGGTGAACTACGGCGACGGGCTGATTCCGATCGACAAGTGGATCGGCACCTTCCACGACGGCTCGAAGGAAGGCGAGGCGAAGATGAACGCCCGTTACCAGGCCAAGAAGGCGCGGATCGCCGAACAGCGCTCCAGGAGGAACACCACGACATGAGCATCCGCGGACGGCGGCGCGGGTGCGGAGATTCAGGGCCGGTGCGCGATTTCGAGGAAGACGTTGAAATGTTTTGCGCAAAGCGTGCCGCAAAAGTAGCGTAAGACACTCAGGGAGGACGGATGCCCGATGGCAGCCGCTGAGACAGAGAGTGAGCGGGGGAGCGATGACCACAGAGGTTGAGCCGGCGCCCGTCGTGCCGGTGGTCGAACTGCTTGGGATCGAGAAATCCTTCCCGGGCGTCCGCGCGCTGCACAATGCGCGCTTCGATCTCCGCGCCGGCGAAGTCCACGCGCTCATGGGCGAAAACGGGGCCGGGAAGTCGACCCTGATGAAGATCCTCACCGGGGTCTACCAGCCCGATGCCGGCGAAATTCGCGTCAACGACGAGCCGGTCGTGATGTCGAGCCCGCATGTCGCGCAGGATCTCGGGATCAGCATCATCCATCAGGAGCTTTTCCTGATGAACCATCTCACGGCAGCGCAGAACATCTTCATCGGACGCGAACCCCGCAAGGGCTTCGGCATGTTCGTGGACGAGGCCAAGATGAACCGCGATGCCGCCGCCATCTTCAAGAGGATGAAGGTCAATATCGATCCGGCCGGCGAGGTAGGGCACCTCACGGTGGCCCGCCAGCAGCTCGTCGAGATCGCCAAGGCCCTGTCCTACGAGGCCAAGGTTCTGATCATGGACGAGCCGACCTCGGCCCTGAACGAGACCGAGGTGGAGCATCTCTTCGAGATCATCGACGAACTCAGGGCGAACGGTGTCGGGGTCGTTTACATCACCCACAAGATGGACGAGGTGAAGCGGATCGCCGACCGCGTCACGGTGATGCGCGATGGCCAGTATATCGACACCCTTGCCGCCGCCGACACGCCGATGTCGACGATAATCCAGCTGATGGTCGGCCGCGAACTGGCCGATCAGCATCGCGCCGAAGGGCATGGCACCGACGCGGAAGTGCTGCGCGTCGTGGGCCTGAACCGCGACAGCGTGATCAGGGACGTGAATTTCTCGCTCCGCAAGGGCGAGATCCTGGGCTTCGCCGGGCTGATGGGGGCAGGACGGACCGAAGTGGCGCGCGCCGTCTTCGGCGCCGACCCGATCGACAGCGGCGAGATCCATGTTCATGGCAAGCTGCGCAACATCCGCAGTCCGAAGGACGCGGTCGCCAACGGCATCGCCTATCTCAGCGAGGACCGGAAGCATTTCGGGCTCGTGACCGGCATGTCGGTGCGCGACAACGTGACGATGGCGTCGTGGAAGCGCTTCACCTCGGGCCGCATGTGGATGCGGGACGGCGACCTGCGAAACGTTGCCCGGGAATATGTGGAGAAGCTCAAGGTCAAGACGCCATCGGTAGATCAGGAAACCCGCCTGCTGTCGGGCGGCAATCAGCAGAAGGTCGTCATCGCCAAGTGGCTCCTGCGCGATTGCGACATCCTTATCTTCGACGAACCGACCCGCGGCATCGACGTTGGTGCCAAGGCCGAGATCTACAAGCTCCTGGAGGGTCTGGCCGAGCAGGGCAAGGCGATCATCGTGATCTCGTCGGAACTGCCGGAAATCCTGCGCCTGTCGCATCGGATCGTGGTGATGTGCGAGGGGCGCATCACCGGCGAGGTCGATGGCAAGACGGCGACGCAGGAAGAAATCATGACCCTGGCGACGCAGCGCCGGGGCTATGCAGCATGAATGGGGACCCGTCGACATGACCGACACCGCACTTGAACCGGCCGCCCCGAAAAAATCGGGTATCTTCACGACCGCCGCGCTTCAGAAGGCCGTCGCCTTCGTCGTGCTGATCATCCTGCTCGGCTTCTTCAGCCTCTTCGCGCCGAACTTCGCGGCGTGGAACAACATGGTCAACATCATGCAGGCCACGGCGGTCAACGGGGTGCTCGGCGTCGCGGTGACCTTCGTCATCATCTCGGCGGGCATCGACCTTTCGGTCGGCACGATGATGACGCTGACAGCGGTCATGGCGGGCATCCTCCTGACGAACCTCGGCATGCCGCTGCCAATCGGCATCATCGGCGCCATCCTCTTCGGTGGCTTCATGGGGTCGATTTCCGGCGTCACCGTCGCCAAGCTGAAGATCCCGCCCTTCATCGCCACACTGGGCATGATGCAGATCGCGCGCGGCCTCGCGCTGGTCTTCTCTGGCGCGAAACCGATCTATTTCAACAGCACGCCGAACTACAACCTGCTGTCGCCGGAAAGCTCGATCTCGCTCCTGATCCCGGGCCTGGAGATCCCGAACGGGGTGTTCATCATGTTCGGCGTGGCGATCATCGCGTCGATCGTGCTCAACCGGTCGATCCTCGGCCGCTACATCTTCGCGCTCGGCAGCAACGAGGAGGCGGCGCGACTCTCGGGCGTCAATGTCGACCTCTGGAAGATCGTGACTTACGGGATCAGCGGCATGATCTGCGGCGTCGCGGGGCTTCTCGTCTCCTCGCGCCTGAACTCGGCGCAGCCCGCGCTCGGCCTTGGCTATGAGCTCGACGCGATTGCGGCGGTGGTCATCGGCGGCACATCGCTTTCGGGCGGCCGCGGCACCGTCATGGGCACCATCATCGGCGCCTTTATCATGAGTGTCCTGACCAACGGCCTTCGGGTGATGGGCGTTCAGGAAGAGTGGAAGATCGTCGTGACCGGCGTCATCATCATCGTCGCCGTGTATATCGACATCGTGTTGCGCAAGAAGATGTAATCAGGAGGAAAACGTCCGCAAAGAATTCGATACGAATGCGGGGTGCGAGCTTCGCACCCATAGTCAAAACCCAGGGAGTATCACATGAGAAAGACCACACTTACTTCGGCGCTCGCCCTCGGCGTCGCCACAATGTTCGCCGCGCCGTCGTTTGCGGCCGACGAGCCCTACTTTCCGATCATCGCTAAGGGCTTCAGCCACCAGTTCTGGCAGGCCGTGAAGGCCGGTGCGGAAGCGGCGGCAGCGCGTGATGGCGTGACCATCACCTTCGAAGGCCCGAACACCGAGGCCGAGATCGACAAGCAGACCGACATCCTGAACGCCGCCATCGCGAAGAACCCGCAGGGCCTGGGCTTTGCCGCGCTCGACAGCCAGGCCCAGGTGCCGGCGCTCCAGAAGGCCGCCGATGCCGGCATTCCGATCGTCGCCTTCGACTCCGGCGTGGAAAGCGACCTGCCGCTGACGACTTGCACGACAGACAACATGGCCGCCGCCGCCGAGGCCGCGGTTCACCTGGCCGAGGCAATCGGCGGCGAAGGCGAGATCGCAGCTGAAATCCACGACCAGACGAGCGCGACCGGGATCGGCCGTCGGGACGGGTTCCTGAACAAGATCAAGGAAGCCTACCCGAACATCACGGTGGTCGAGGTCCAGTACGCCAACGATGCCCTGAAGGCCGCGGACGACATCAAGGCCATGCTTCAGGCGCACCCGAACCTGAAGGGCATCTTCGCCTCGAACGAAGGCGCTGCAATCGGTCTCGGAGTTGCGATCAAGGAAACCGGCGCCAGCATCGTCGGCGTGGGCTTCGACAGCGGCAAGAGCCAGAAGGACGCGATCAACGAAGGCCTGCTTCTCGGCTCGATCACCCAGAACCCGGTCGGCATTGGCGAATGCGTCGTCGACTCGCTCGCCAAGGCCATCAAGGGCGAGGAGTTGCCGAAGGTCATCGATACCGGCTTCTACTGGTACGACAAGACCAACATGGACGATCCGAAAATCGCCGCCGTTCTCTACGATTGATCTCTGACGATCATCTTCGGCCCTTCCCCGCCTGCCGGGGGAGGGCCAATTTCATGACATGGGCATCACCGGGATATCGCCGGTCAGCGGGAAAGAGACGGAGAGACAAGCTTGCTCAAGGGGTTGGACCCGCTTTTGGGGCCGGATCTGCTCGCGGTGCTGCGGGCGATGGGCCACGGCGACGAAATCGCGATCGTGGACGGGAACTACCCGGCGCTGACCGATGCACGGCGGCTTGTCCGCGCGGACGGACACGGGCTCATCCCGGTGCTGCGGGCGATCCTTTCGGTCCTGCCCGTCGACACCGCCGTGCCGCAGGCGATCTTCCGCGCCGTCAACGCGGCTTCGCCCGACCGGCCCGATCCGGTACACGAGGACATCCAGACACTTTGCGCCGAAATGGCCCCCGATCACGCCGTGATCCCGCTGCCGCCGGCCGAATTCTACGCCCGCGCGAAGACTGCCCATGCCATCGTTGCGACGAGCGAACCGAGGTTTTACGCGAACGTCATCCTGCGCAAGGGCGTGATAGGCTCGACATAGGCGCTGCGCTGGTGCAGGCATGCATCACGGCGGGCCGCGCTGAGGAGCGCGGCGAAGGGGTAACTGAGGGGCGCGGCCAAAGCGTTGGCGCGACCCGGACTAGGATCGATGGCGGCGACGCAAGCCGGGTCGGACAATTGGAGGTCATGTAATGAAACGCCGCACGCTGGGCCGGACGGGCCTGACTGTCACCGAAATCTGTTTCGGCGCCTCGGCCCTCGGGGGAATGCCCG
>JBNKFC010000393.1:0-15660 GCA_050289105.1 Paracoccaceae bacterium
GCCGGTTGGGAGAGATCCCTCATTGGCTTCGCCGAGGTAGAAACCGGAAAGGAAAACGGACATGGCACTGCCTGAATTTTCTATGCGTCAGCTTCTGGAAGCTGGCGTTCACTACGGCCACCAGACCCAGCGCTGGAACCCGCGGATGGCCGAATACATCTACGGCGACCGCAACGGCATTCACATCATCGACCTGACGCAGACCGTCCCGATGCTGGACGCGGCGCTGAACGTCATCCGCGAGACCGTGGCAAAGAACGGCCGGATCCTCTTCGTCGGCACCAAGCGCCAGGCCGCCAAGCCCATCGCCGATGCCGCCGAGAAGTGCGCGCAGTACTACATGAACCACCGCTGGCTCGGTGGCACGCTCACGAACTGGAAGACCGTGTCGCAGTCGATCCAGCGTCTCAAGCAGATTGACGAGGTTCTGGGCTCGGGCGCCGAAGGCCTGACCAAGAAAGAGCGTCTGGGGATGGAGCGCGAGCAGGCGAAACTTCAGGCCTCGCTCGGCGGGATCCGCGAGATGGGCGGCGTGCCGGATCTTCTCTTCGTCATCGACGTGAACAAGGAAGACCTCGCCATCCTCGAAGCCAAGAAGCTCGGCATCCCGGTCGTCGCGGTCGTCGACACCAACTGCTCGCCCGCCGGCGTTGACTATGTCATCCCGGGCAACGACGACGCAGCCCGCGCTATCGCGCTTTACTGCGACCTCGTGAGCCGTGCCGCGCTTGACGGCATGACCGCCCAGATGGGCGCGGCCGGCATCGACCTTGGTGCGCTCGACGAGGCGCCGGTCGAAGAAGCGGTGGCCGAGGAAGCCGCCGAGGCCTGAGGCCGGGTGGGGGCGCTGCCCCGATCACCTGATTTTCATCGGGCGGGGTTTTGCCCCGCCTGACCCATCCGAAATCGAAGGAGAGCCAGACATGGCGATCACCGCACAAATGGTGAAGGAACTGCGCGAATCGACCGGCGCGGGCATGATGGACGCCAAGAAGGCGCTGACCGAGACCAATGGCGACATGGATGCCGCGGTCGATTGGCTGCGCACAAAGGGCCTTGCCAAGGCCGCGAAGAAGGCCGACCGCGTCGCCGCCGAGGGCCTGATCGGCGTGGCCGTGAAGGACGGCCGCGGCGTCGCGATCGAGATCAACTCCGAAACCGACTTCGTCGCCAAGAACGCCGATTTCCAAGAGATGGTCCGCGACATCACCAACGTCGCGCTGCAGACCGGCGAGACGCTGGAAGTGCTGAAGGCCACGCATCTGAACGGTAAGCCCGTGGAAGACGTGGTGACCGACGCCATCGCCCGCATCGGCGAGAACATGACGCTGCGCCGGATGCACGTTCTGGAAGGCGACACGGTCGTGTCCTACGTCCACTCGGCCGCCGCCGAGGGCATGGGCAAGATCGGCGTTCTCGTTGCGCTGAACGGCCCGAAGGACAAGGCCGAAGCGATCGGCAAGCAGTTCGCCATGCACATCGCCGCGACCTCGCCGCTGGCGCTCTCCGAAGCGCATCTCGACCCCGCTGTGGTTGAGCGTGAGCTGGCCGTGCAGACCCAGAAGGCGTTGGAAGAGAACGCCTCCTCGGCCAAGCCGAAGCCCGATGCGGTGATCCACAACAACATCATCCCGGGCCGGATGAAGAAATTCCTGTCCGAGAACACGCTTCTCGGTCAGCAGTTCGTCATCAACCCGGACGTGACCGTCGAGCAAGCGGCGAAAGACGCCGGCGTCGAGATCACCGGCTATGCCCGCGTCGCGGTCGGCGAGGGGATCGAGAAGAAGGAAGAGGACTTCGCCGCCGAGGTCGCCAAGACCCGCGGCGCCTGATCCTCGCATAAAATGTCAGCAGGGGGCCGGAGCGATCCGGCCCTTTTGCTTTCCGGCACCGTCAGACGTCAGAGACGGTCTTCGGATTAAACAAGTCCGCATTGACATCAGGTCTGCCGGACGATCGCTGCACCAAGGGGGGACAATCGCCCGGCATCCCTGTGCGCCTTCTTCCCCGAAAATATGCCGGCCTGGTCAAAGGCGCTGTTCCCGGCCAATGCCACCACTCACGGAACAGTTTCATTCTGCGCCTGCGATTCGCGCATGTGTTGATCTCCGTCAGTCGGCAGGGAGAGAATCGATGGAACGGCAAGGTGATCGCCTTGGGCGGCACATGGTCCGAGTCGAAAAAAGGGCGGTGCGTAACCGCTCGGATACGCACCGCCCGAATTCGCGCCAGCACCTGTTGGGGATGAGGACAGGGCGCGTAGGTTGCCGGGTCTGCCGGATGGAAAAAGCACCCAGCAGGCCCAGCGTCCGGTTTCCCGGGCTTCCCTTTCCCCCGCAAACTGCGGGCTGGTCGGGGTCGCTGTTCCTGGCTAATGCCACCACTCACGGAACATGGTTACTTTGCCGCCTTACCTTGCGTAACGAAAGTAAGGGAATCCATACCCGTCTGAATTGAAACGAGAATTGACCTGTCTATTTGGATAGGTTTCTTAGTGCAGCCGAACCGGCGTTATCGTTTCCACCCTAGAAACAACAACCAACGACTGTTTTCTAGGCGGGAAAAATGAAGATCTGATTTTGGAATGACGCTTTCAGAACGGCCTGGGCCGTGGTCTCGACATCCAGCGCCTCGCGCGCAAGCCGGAGGTGCTTTTCTACCGTCGCCGGGGTCAGCCCCATGATCGTCGCGATATCCTGCATCGTCTTGCCGTCGCCGACCCATTCGAGCGCCTCACGCTGGCGCGGGGTGAGCGCGCGGCGGGACGAGGCGAAGGGCATCGAGGTGATCCGAAGGTGGGTGACGTTATTGATCACCGTGATTTCACGCCCGTGCTGATCCCAGATTGCCTCGACTTCATGCTGGCGCGTGCCGGGTCCGGCGCAGAGGCCGATCGCCCCCTTGGCGCGGATCGAGACGTCGTGGAAACTGATCGAATATCCCGCCCGAACGTCGTACTTGTGGTTCAGGTCCAGAACTTTTCGTTCCGATGCGGTCATCGTGTTCGACTCGATCATCTCGGCGATCAGGCGCCACGAGCAAGCCCCTTCGTTCGCGGCCGCCCATTTGACCATCGGCGCATGGTTGTAGAGCCCGCTCTGGACGAATTCGGCCAGGTAATCCTCGGGATGGTTCGACAGGACGAGCACGTCATCGGCATTTCCAAAGGAATTGGAAGTGCGGAACCGCGTGAAGCCGTAGAGCAGGCGGGGGAAGCCGTATTCGGCCATCTTTTCCAGGTGCAGCGACCAGATCTCTTCGATGGACGCCGCTTCCATGACGCGTTCGAGATGCGAGACAAGGGGCGATACGGACGTCATGGCTTTCCCTTTTCGGATCCAAACCCGTAGCCCAGACAGCCACCGGCGCCGTCGCAATCCCCATGCGGCGGGCAGAGACAAAAACGCTTCACGGCACCGACGCCTATCAGCGAAAACAACATCATAGCAACATCCCCACGCAATATTTGCCACGTTCGAGGGATTCTGTCGAGTGGGGCCCCTTTCGCTTTTCTTCGAACTTGATACCTATGTCGGCCTAGGCGGCGGATGGGGAACATGGCGGATTCAAGGGCAGATGTGGTGATCATCGGGGGGGCCGTGACGGGCGCGGCCACGGCCTGGTGGCTGTTGAAATCCGATCCAGACCTTCGCGTCACCGTTGTGGAACCAGACCCGACCTATGCCCGCGCCGCGACGGCGCTGTCGGTCGCCTCGGTGCGCCAGCAGTTTTCGAATCCCGTCAATGTCGAGATATCCCGCTTCGGCGTCGACTTCATCCGCAACTTCGGCGAGCGGATCGGGCCCGACGGCGGTGTGCCGACGCTGGGGCTGAAGGAGAACGGCTATCTCTTCCTCGCCGGCACCGCCGAGGGCGCACGGCTGATGGCGGAACTGGCGAAGATGCAGTGCGACCTTGGCGCCGCGACCGAGGTGCTGACCCCGGACGCTCTGGCGCGCCGGTATCCGTGGATGCAGCTCGATGATGTGGTCGCGGGCAGCATCGGCACGCGGGACGAAGGCTGGTTCGACAACATGGGCCTCTTGAACGGGTTCCGGACGGCGGCGAGGGCGCTGGGGGCGGTCTTCCTGCACGACCGGGTCACCGGGCTTGAGCGGCAGGGCGACAGGATCGTCGCGGCGACGACCGAGAAGGGCGCGCGGCTGGAGGGTGGGGCCTTCCTCTGTGCGGCCGGGACCGGATCGGCCGCGATCTGCCGTATGGCGGGAATCGACCTGCCGGTGGAGCCGCGCAAACGCACGGTCTTCGTCCTCGATGCGCCGAACGCGCGCCACCCCGACGCGCCATTGATCATCGACCATTCGGGAATCTACATGCGGCCGGAACACGGCCAATGGATCGCCGCCACGGTCCCGGACGACGACGGCCCCTGCACTGAGGACGACTGGGAACCCGACCACACCCAGTTCGAGGAGTTGATCTGGCCGAAGCTCTACGCACGGTCGGAGGGTTTCGACGCGGTCAAGGTGACGCGCTTCTGGGTCGGGCACTACGACTACAACACGCTCGACCAGAACGCGGTTCTCGGCCGTTGGCCGGGCTTTGCGAATTTCCACGTCGCTGCCGGTTTTTCAGGCCACGGGCTGCAACAATCCCCAGCAGTCGGGCGGGGTCTTGCCGAGGTCATCCTGACCGGAGGGTACAGGACGCTCGACCTTTCCCAGCTCGGGCCAGAGCGGGTGCTCGAAAACCGGCCGTTCCTGGAAAAGGCGGTGGTCTGAGCGACCGGGGCGTCAGGGCAGCTGGACCGGTTCCATGGCGACGCGCCGGCTGCGGTGGGTGTCGCGGCGGACATCGCCCAAGGTGCTGGCGGTCAATTCGGGGGCCAGCGCGCGCATCGCGTCGCACTGGGTGAGGAACACCTGGCCCGTCAGGTCCTGAAGCAACGGGCTGCGCGTCAGCCGGTCCATGACCGGGCCCTTGACCTCGGACAGATGCAGCTTCACGCCGCCGTCCTTCAGCCGGTGATTGATCGCCTCGAGGCTTTCCAGCGCCGAGGCGTCGATTTCATTGACCGCCGGGCACATCAGAACGACATGGGTGAGACGCGGATTGGCGGCGATTTCGGCCTGCACGACGTCCTCAAGAAACCGAGCGTTCGCAAAATACAGGCTCTCGTCCACCCGGATCGTCACGACGTCGGGCGCCGTGACCACCTCGTGCCGCTTCACGTTGCGGAAATGTTCTGTCCCCGGCACCTGGCCAACGATGGCGACATGCGGCCGTGAGGAGCGGTAGAGGTGCAGCATCAGCGACAGCGCGACCCCGGCAAGGATGCCTTTCTCCACGCCTGCTGCGAGCGTTACGAGGATGGTCGCGGCCATCGCGGCCGCGTCGGGGCGTGAATAGGCGTAGATGCGCGGCAGCGCCTTCAGATCGACGAGGCTGAGGACCGCGACGATGATCGTGGCGGCCAGCGTCGCCTGCGGCAGGAAATAGAGAAGCGGCGTGAGCGTCATCGTGGCCAGCGCCATCATGATCGCGGTATAGGCGCCCGCCGCCGGCGTTTCGGCGCCCGCGTCGAAGTTCACGACCGAACGCGCAAAGCCGCCGGTGACGGGGAAGCCCCCGGACAGGGCCGCGCCGATATTCGCGCCGCCGAGGGCAATCAACTCCTGATCCGGGTCGATGCGCTGGCGCTTCTTCGCCGCGAGCGTCTGCGCGACCGAAATGGTCTCTACGTAGCCCACGATCGAAATGAGAAGCGCGGGCACCGCGATCTTGGCCCAGAGCGCTGCGTCGAAGGGGGGCAGGGCGGGCATGGGAAGTCCCGAGGGAATGTCGCCCACCGTCTTGATCCCGGTGCCGTCGAGACCGAAGAGCGCCGCGAGACCGGCAAGCAGCGCCGAGAGCGCTGTCGTCGCGGCGACAGCGACCACCGGGCCGGTCCGGGCCAGTACGGTCGCACGTTTAGGCTCGATGCCCTTCACTTCAAGAAACGGCCGCAACCCCTTGCGTGCCCAGAAAAGAAAACCGGTGGCACTGACGCCGATGATCAGTGTCAGCACATTCACCTCGCCCAGATGCGCGAAGATCGAGAGGGTGAGGTCGAGAAGGTTGTGCCCCTCCGCACGGATGCCGAGGATATGGCGCACCTGGCTTGCCGCGATGATGATGCCCGAGGCGGTGATGAAGCCAGAGATGACCGGGTGGCTCAGGAAGGCCGCGAGAAAGCCGAGCCGCGCGATCCCCATCGCCAAGAGCATGAGCCCGGAGAGGAAGGCGAGCGCGATCGCAGCCCCGAGATATTCCGGCGTGCCTTGCGCCGCGACGTTGCCCACCGCCGCCGCGGTCATCAGCGACGCGACGGCAACCGGCCCGACGGCCAGCGCCCGGGACGTGCCGAAGACCGCATAGACCAGAAGCGGCGCGATCGAGGCGTAAAGCCCGACCTCGGCCGGAAGACCCGCCAGCAGCGCATAGGCCAGTGATTGCGGGATCAGCATGATCGTGACGATCACGGCAGCAACGATGTCGGCCGAGAAGGTGTCGCGCGTGTAGGTCGGACCCCACGTGTAGATCGGAAAGAAGCGTTTCAGCATTGCGTGGGGACCGCCGGACAGGTGTTGAGGGAAGGGTGCCGCCGGTCAGAGGTTGTTGACCGGCACCTTGAGATAGGTCTTGCCGTCATCATCGGCCGGCGGCATTTGCCCAGCCCGCATGTTGATCTGCAGCGACGGGATGATCAGCCGTGGCATCGCCAGGGTCTTGTCGCGCTTCTCGCGCATCGCCACGAACTCCTCGGCCGAGCGGCCGGCGCCGATATGAACGTTGCGCGCCTTTTCCTCGGCGACGGTGGTTTCCCACGCATACTCGTCGCGGCCGGGCGCCTTGTAGTCGTGGCCGACAAAAATCCGCGTTTCGTCCGGCAGGCTCAGGATCTTCTGGATCGATGCGTAGAGCATCTCGGCCGATCCGCCGGGGAAGTCGCAGCGCGCGGTCCCGAAATCAGGCATGAAGAGCGTGTCGCCCACGAAAGCCGCATCGCCGATGACATAGGTCAGACAGGCCGGCGTGTGGCCCGGCGTATGAAGGACGCGGCCCCGCAATGCGCCGATCTCGAACGTGTCGCCTTCGCGGAAGAGCTGGTCGAACTGGCTGCCGTCACGCTGGAATTCGGTCCCCTCGTTGAAGACCTTGCCGAAGGTCTCCTGCACGACGGTGATGTTCGCGCCGATGCCGATCTTGCCTCCGACCCGTTCCTGGATGTAGGGCGCAGCCGACAGGTGGTCGGCATGGACATGGGTCTCGAGAACCCATTCGACCTTGAGTCCATTGCTGCGGACATGCTCGATCACCGCGTCGGCGGAGCGGGTATCAGTCCGGCCCGAGGCGTAGTCGAAATCCAGCACCGAATCGACGATCGCACAGGTAGTGCTGCCCGGATCCTTCACGACATAGGTTACGGTGTTGGTCGCCTCGTCGAAGAAGGCGCTGATGTCAGGTTGCACAGGCGTGGTCATGGCCGTCTCCCGCTTATATTCGCGCCTTATATAGGCAGAAGCGGATATATATCAAGAATTGAATATGATACCGCTCGGCCAGCGCTCCCACCGAAACGGCAGGCTACGACGCGGCCATGAAACCCGCAACGAGGCCCGGAAGGTCCGCGAAATCGCGGAACGTCGCCGAAACGCGGATCTCGGAAAGCGGCACCCGCAGATAGCCCTCGGAATAGAGCAGGAACGGCAGGGCGGCGGCTTCGGCGGTGCGCGCATCGACCTCGCTGTCGCCAACGTAAATGGCAGGACCGCCCAGTTGCCGAACCGCCGCGAGGAGGGGGGCCGGATGCGGTTTCTTCTCTGGCAACGAATCTCCGGAGATCACCGCGTCGAAGAAGACCGAAAGGCCGAGCGCGTCGAGCACGGCCTTTGTCGCGCCGCCCGGCTTGTTGGTGCAGACACCAAGGCGGTGCCCGCTGCGCTTAAGGGCGTCGAGCGTCTCCGAAACGTTCGGATGCACCAGCGTCAGTTCGGAGGCGCGCGCGGTGTAGTCGGTGACGAGACGATCGGTCAGTTCGGCGTGGCGCGCCTCGTCAAGCCCGCGCGCCGCCATGACCCGCCGCACGAGCGTCGGGGCGCCGTCGCCGACATAGGACTGAACCTCAGCCCGCTCCATCGGCGCAAGGTTTTCGGCGGCCAGCATCCGGTTCACGGCGGCCTGCAGGTCGGGCACGCTGTCGATCAGCGTACCGTCGAGATCGAAGACCAGCGAGGGCAGGGCGCTCATGCCGCTTTCCACTTGATCGAGCATCCCATCGACGCGATCTGGTCCTTCGGCCCCTTCCCGGTCTCGGCGATCTGCTTCATCGCCTCGAAAAGCTCGCGCCGGGCGTCCGGCGACGCGGCCTGGCGGCCGGACGCGTCCAGGCGGCCCCGGTACTGAAGGCCCAGATCCGCGTTGAACCCGAAGAAATCCGGTGTGCAGGACGCACCGTAAGCTTTTGCTACGTATTGGCTTTCATCGTAGAGATACGGGAAAGTGAAGTGGTGTTTCCCGGCCTCCAGCTTCATGTTGGCGAAACTGTCCTGCGGATATTCCTGCGCGTCATTGGCCGAGATCGCGGCGACCCCGATGCCAAGCGCCTGGAGGTCCTTTGCGTCGCGCACGATCCGGTCGATGACCGACTGGACGTAGGGACAGTGGTTGCAGATGAACATGATGAGCGTGCCCTTCGGACCGGCGATCCGGTCGAGCGACCAATCCGTGCCGTCGGTGCCGGGCAGCGTGAAATCCGGAGCTTTCCAGTCGAAATCGCAAACGGGCGGGGAAACGGCCATGTTCTCCTCCTGTGGTTAAGTCTCTTCGGTCGCTGCCGCAGCGCGGATCGCGCGCATGTTTCGGCCATAGGCATCCGGATTCGCGACGGATCCGCCTGCGAACAGCGCCGATCCGGCGACGAGGACATCGGCACCGGCGGCAACGACAAGCGGCGCCGTTTCGGGCGTTATGCCGCCATCGACCTCGATATGGATCGGCCGGTCACCGATCATCTTACGCAAGGAACGGATCTTATCCAGCTGAGAATGAATGAATTTCTGCCCGCCGAACCCCGGATTGACAGTCATCACGCAGACCATGTCGCAAAGGTCGAGAAGCGGCGCCGCGGCCTCGGCCGGCGTGCCGGGATTGATTGCCAGGCCGGCTTTTTTTCCCGTCGCGCGAATGGCTTGCAACGTGCGGTGAATATGCGGCCCAGCTTCAAGATGCGCGGTGATGCTATCCGCGCCGGCTTCGGCGAAGGCCGCGATATAGGGATCGACCGGCGCGATCATCAGATGCACGTCCATGACCGTCTTGATGTGCTTGCGGATCGCCTTGCAGAGCGGCGGACCAAAGGTCAGGTTCGGTACGAAATGTCCGTCCATGACGTCGACATGGATCCAATCCGCACCTTGCGCTTCGAGCGCTTCGATCTCGCGACCGAAATCCGCAAAGTCGGCGGACAGGATCGAGGGGGCGATCTTGATGGATCTACTGAAGGTCATCCGTGCGCTCCGGTCGTTGTCATTCATGCTCTAATGGCAAAGGATGCGCGAGGTCCAGCCAAGACCGGGGAGCTGCGCCGATTTGCCCTCGGGCGCCGTTCTGGCCGTATCGATATATTACATAATTCTGCTTATCGGATAATTGGAGCAAGGCGATGACAGCTTAGCTGGTGTCCCCTGACGCCAAACTCCGGTCAAATGCAGGTCCGAGGACAGATGCACGAAATCGGCGCGCCGCCCCGGCTCCAGAATTCCGCTCCGATCCGCGAGCCGCGCGACTCGGGCCGGAATTTGCGTCGCCATCGCCAAGGCCCGGTCGAGCGCGATGCCGACATCCTCGCGCAGGACGCGCAATGCGCGCGCCATGTCGAGATCGGCGCCGGCAAGCGTGCCATCCGACAAGACCAATCGCCCATCCGCGCGCCGGATCTCGCGCCCGTTGAGCATGAAGGACGTGACAGCGCTTCCCGCAGTTGCCATGGCGTCGGAGACGAGAAAGACCTCACCGGGACCCGTCTTGGCGGCCAGAGCCGCGCGCATGACTTCGGGATGGACATGGATGCCGTCGGCAATCAGCCCGGAATCGAGCGAACCGCTCGACAGCACCGCGCCGACAAGGCCGGGATCGCGGTGGCCGAGTTGGCTCATGGCGTTGAAGAGATGCGTGGCGAGGCGCGCGCCGGCCTCGACCGCCGCAAGACACGTCTCAAAGCCGGCATCGGTATGGCCGAGCGAGACGATCACCCCAGCTTTGGCCAGCGCGGAAATCTGAGCGTTCGTCACACTTTCCGGCGCCAGCGTCACAAGAAGACGCGGCAGGCGTTTCGCCGCGTCGAGAAGGAAGGCGAGATCCCCCTCGCCCATCGGCCGGATCAGCTCCGGATCGTGCGCCCCTTTCCGCGCGAGGCTCAGATGCGGCCCTTCGAGGTGCAGCCCGGCGACCCCCGGAACGCCCTTGGCGATGGCGGCTTCGGCCGCGGCGACAGCGGCTTCGGTCACCGCCGGCGTATCGGTGATGAGCGTCGGCAGGATGGTCAGCGATCCAAGCCCGGCATGCGCCTCCGCGATCGTCTCGATGCCTTTGACGGTCGGGTCGTCGTTCAGCATCACGCCTCCGCCGCCGTTGAGTTGCAGGTCGACGAAACCGGGGGTCAGGATTCCGCCGTCCAACTCCACGCGCTGCGCCCCAGTGACGGACGCTTCGGCCGTCAGGATCCCGGCAATCCGCCCGCCCTCGACCAAGAGCGCGCCGGGCCCGAGCCGGTGGCCATCGAAGATGTCAGCGCCATGATAGAGCGTGGCGGTCATCGCAGCGTCCCTGGTCCCTTGCGCATCCGGCCCGCCTCCTCCGCCCGGGCGGCCAGGATCAGCGCGCCGTCGAGTGCAGTGCCTTTCGGGGCGACAGTAGCTTCGCCCAGCCAAGGCGCATAGGCCGGGCCGAGACCGCCGGTCAGGCACAGTCTTTCCCCCCTCTGCCAGCCGACAGCCGCAAGTCCCGCGCGGAGATAGCCCGCCCCCTCCGCCATCAGACGCTCGCCCAACGGGTCTCCGGCCTCTGCGGCGGCCACCACGTCGCGGGACCTTCGGGCATAGTCCGCAGGCCGCGCCTTGAGTGTAAAGTCGACGATCTGCAACGGATCGCCACCGAACTCAGCCAGGATACGGCGGGTGAGGTCCGTTTCGGCCCCGATCCCGTCCAACGCCAGCATCACCTCTTCCAGACAGCGTCGCGAAAGCCAGGCGCCCGACGCCTGATCGCCGATATGGAACCCCCAGCCACCTATCCCGGTGACCCTCCCCTCGTTCTGGCGACCGATGAACGACCCCGTGCCGACAGCGATCACCGCTCCGTTGTCGTCGCCGAGCGCACCGGCAATGGTCGTCGGTCGATCGTCGGTGACAACGGCCTTCTCAAGCGGAAGCGCCGCTGCGACCCGTTCGGCGATGGCTGACCCCGTGACGCCGGCAAGCCCGAGATGGGCATGGGCGCCGGAAAGGTCGGCACCCCCCAGCCCGGCTTTCGCCGCAAGCGCGTCCAGTGCGGCCCGAACCGTGGCCAAAGCCGCGTCGAAATCGGTCGAGGCATTCGCCGGCCCAAGCACCACGTCGTGACGCCGGCCAGCGCAAGAAAGCGCTGCGCGGCAGGACGTGCCGCCGCCGTCGACGCCGATGAGCATGGATGCGCCTGTCATGCAGTGACCTTAGTAACACCTTTTGCGAAAGGAAAAGCCCAACATGTCGCGGACCGCTACGGTGCGAGCGACAGAAATATACAATTTAAATAATTATTACAATATGTTATTGTTATTTATTCATGAGAACTTGAACCGCACGTCGCCCCGATCAGGGTTTTCGAGCTCAGGTGATTACGTCCGGTCCTTCACGCCGGGTCGCGGCCCGGATCCCGGCAAGCGCTTCTGCCGCCCGGATGACCGGAGCAAGCGCCCCCTGAACCTCCTCGTTGAGCCCTTGTGGCCCCGCGACATAGCGCTCGAGATAGAGCCGGATCGTCGCGCCCTCGGTTCCGGTTCCAGAAAGCCGCAGCACCAGCCGCGACCCGTCCGTGAACACCACCCGCAACCCCTGCCCCCGCGACACCGATCCGTCGACCGGATCCGCATACGCAAAATCATCGGCGGAAGCGATGGTCATACCTTCGATGTTGCGGCCCGGCAGGTTTTCGAGCTCAGCCCGCAACCCTGCCATGACCGCATCGGCGACGGCCGAGGGAAGAGCCTCGTAATCATGCCGCGAATAGTAGTTCCGTCCGAAGCGCCGCCAATGCGAAGTCATGATTTCTTCAACGCTTTGCTTGCGTTCCGCGAGGATATTTAACCAGAGAAGCACAGCCCAGAGACCGTCCTTCTCCCGCACGTGGTCCGAACCGGCACCGAAGCTTTCCTCTCCGCAAAGCGTCGCGCGACCGGCATCGAGGAGATTGCCGAAGAACTTCCACCCCGTCGGCGTCTCGTAGGCGGCGATGCCTAGCGCATCGGCCACCCGGTCGGCCGCCGTCGAGGTCGGCATCGAGCGGGCGACGCCCTTCAGACCGCCGCGGTAGCCCGGCGCCAGATGCGCGTTCGCGGCCAGCACCGCGAGACTGTCGGAGGGCGAGACATAGATGCCGCGCCCTACAACCATGTTACGATCGCCGTCACCGTCCGAGGCAACGCCGAAATCGGGCGCGTCGGGGCCGAACATCTCGGTCATGAGCGCGTGCGCCCAGGTCGGATTGGGATCGGGATGCATGCCGCCGAAATCCGGCAGCGGGTCCGCGTTCACCACCGTCCCGGGCCGGGCGCCGAGCCTCGTTTCAAAGATATCGCGCGCATAGGGCCCCGTGACCGCGCACATCGCGTCGAACCGCATCCGAAAGCCCGCCGCGAACATCGACTGGATCTTGTCGAAGTCGAACAGGCTTTCCATCAGTGCGGCATAGTCGGCAACCGGATCGACGACGGAAACTTCCATCCCGCCAATCTGTTGCGGCCCGATCCTCGAAAGATCCACGTCGTTTTCATCGGCGATGTAATAGGCGCGGATGCCGCGTGTTGCGGCATGAATGGCCTCGGTCACCGCCTCGGCCGCGGGCCCGCCATTGGCGGTGTTGAACTTGACGCCGAAGTCTTCGTCCGGCCCTCCGGGATTGTGCGAGGCCGACAGGACGATCCCGCCATCGGTGCCGTTGATCCGGATCAGGTTCGACGCCGCCGGGGTGGAGAGAAGGGCGTTGCGCCCGACGATGACCCGCTTCGCTCCATTGGCCGCCGCCATCTTCAGGATCGTCTGTGCCGCGCGGTCGTTGAAATAGCGACCATCACCGCCCAGAACGTAGGTCTTGCCCTTCGCACCGCCCGTCGCGTCGAAGATGCACTGGATGAAGTTCTCCAGGTAATCATCTGACATGAATACTTTCGTCTTCTTGCGAAGCCCCGAGGTTCCGGGTTTCTGACCGTCAATCGGCTGGGTCGCAACTCGCATCAAAATCTCCTTTGCCGACCCGCGTCGGCGTTCACGCCAGGCTTGTCACCCAGAGGATGGTCGCATCCTCGGGGCTCAACGAAATCACGTTGTGTCCCATCGTCGCGTCGTAATAGGCGCTGTCGCCGCGGCGCAGGTCGACGGGCTCGTAGAATTCCGTGTAGAGCCGGACGACGCCCGTCAGGACGTAAAGAAATTCCTCTCCGTCGTGGCGAACCCAGCCATCGAATTCCTCGAGCGTCCGGGCGCGAATCCGGGCCGAATAGGGCAGCATCTGCTTGGCGCGCAGCGCGCCCGCCAGAAGCCGGTGCTCGTAGGTTGCGGTCGCGTGGGCCTGCCCCTCGCCCGACTTCGTCACCGCCATCCGTCCCGAGACCTGGGGCCGCGACGGAGGGGTGAAGAGCTGCGGCACGGTGATCGCCAGCCCTTCGGCCAACTTCTTCAACGCCTCGTAAGTGGGCGACATCTGGCCGTTTTCGATCTTCGACAGGGTCGAGCGCGCGAGCCCCGCCTGCCCCGCGGCCTGTTCCAGCGTCCAGCCCCGCTCCTTGCGCAGGTCGCGCACCCTCTGGCCGAGGTTCAGCGGCTCTCCCTGCTGCTCGGCGGCCGAGCCGGCGCGGGCGATGCGGATGATTCCGGTCGGGTCGATATCGCTCATCTGTTCGTCCCAAGGGGTGCGACTGTGCATTAACGCCATTCCGCCCCTGCTTGCAACGCCCCGGTGGGAAGCGTAGCGAGGGCATATGCTGTCGGTGACCGATCCCATCCCCTTCGCCCCCTGCCCGGCGCCTTTCAACCTGGCCCGCTACGTGCTCGGCCATGCATCGGCCCGGCCCGACCATATCGCCTTGCAGATCATGCGCCCGTCCGGCGCCGAACGCTGGAGCTACGGACGCCTGGAAGCGGCGGTGCGGGGCGTCGCGACGGGCTTCCTGAGCCTCGGGTTGCAGCCGGGCGACCGGGTGATGCTGCGGCTCGGCAACGGGGTGAGTTTCCCGCTCGCCTTTCTGGGCGCCGTGTCGGCTGGACTGGTTCCGGTACCGACCGCCGCAGGGCTGACATCGGGCGAAGTGGCGAAACTTTGCGCGGTGATCGCGCCAAAGCTGATCGTCGCGGCCGAGGGGGTGGCCTTGCCGGTCGATCTACCCTGCGCCGTTCTTCCCGATGCGGAGATGCGGCGCTTCGAGACCCTGCCAGCGGCCGATTGGGCGATGGGCGATCCCGAACGGCTTGGCTACATTGTCTTCACGTCAGGCACGTCAGGCATGCCCCGCGCGGTCGCCCATGCCCATCGCGCGGTCTGGGCGCGGCGGATGATGGCGGACGGATGGATCGGCATCGGGCCCGAGGACCGGCTCATGCACGCGGGCGCGCTTAACTGGACATATACGCTCGGCGCCGGCCTCTTCGATCCATGGGTGGCGGGGGCGACCGCCATGGTGGCGGCGGAAGGGGTGGAGATCGATCTTCTGCCGGTTCTGGCGAAGCGTTTTGATGCGACGATTTTCGCAGCCGTTCCAGGTGTTTACCGACGTATCTTGGCGCGCGGCACCAAGCTTTCCCTGCCCCGCCTCCGCCACGGGCTTTCGGCCGGGGAAAAGCTGCCACCGACGATCCGCGAGGCCTGGCGCGCCGCCACCGGGACCGATCTGCATGAGGCGATGGGAATGTCGGAATGCTCGACCTTCCTCTCATCCTCCCCTGCCCGACCGGCACCGGACGGCGCCACCGGCTATCCGCAATCGGGACGTCGGATCGCGGTTCTCGGTCCCGATGGCGCGCCGGTTCCGCACGGAGACCATGGCATCCTCGCCGTGCACCGCAGCGATCCCGGTCTGTTTCTCGGCACGGTAGAGGGCAGCACAATCCATCCGCCAAAGGACGATTGGTTCCAGACTGGAGACATTGTCGTCATGGCCGAGGACGGTGCGATCACCAGCCTCGGCCGCGCCGACGACATGATCAATGCGGGCGGGTTCCGCGTCTCTCCGGTCGAAATCGAGGCGGCGCTGAACGCCCATCCCGGCGTGACCGCCAGCGCGGCGGTGGAGCTTGCCGTGAAAGCCGACGCGACCGTCATCGCGGTCTTTTATGCCGGCGAGGCGGGCGAGGACGAGCTGGCGGCACATGCCGCGACCTGTCTCGCCCGCTACAAGCAACCGCGCCTCTA
>JBNKFC010000394.1:0-12560 GCA_050289105.1 Paracoccaceae bacterium
GCGCTTGGTCCCCGCGCAACTCCCGCGCTGAAGGAACTTCTGCGGGAACGTATGGGCCTCGACCAGCCGGTTCTGGTGCAGGTCTGGCACTTCTTTCGCAATGCCGCGACCGGCGATCTCGGCTATGACGTCTGGTCGAAGCGGCCGGTCCTCGACCAGATCCTCGAATTCTTCCCCAACACGCTGATCCTTGGCGCCGTGGCGCTCGGCTGGGCGGTGGTGCTCGGCATCCTGCTCGGCTGTGCCGCCGTTGTGTGGCGCGGCACTTTCACCGACCGGATCCTCGGCATCCTGTCGGTCGGGCTCATCTCCGTTCCGGCCTTCGTCGTGGCGATCTATGCGCTCCTGATCTTTGCCGTCTGGCTGAAGTGGTTGCCGGCCATCGGCGCCGGCACGCCGGGCGACCTTGCCAGCCAGGCCCGCGCGGTGATCCTGCCCGCCTTCGCGCTCGGCATCGGTTGGGTCGGCTACCTCGCCCGTCTCGTCCGCGCCTCGATGCTCGAAGTGATGGGAGAGAACCACATCCGCACCGCCCGCGCCTTCGGCCTGCCCGAAAGCCGCATCGTCTTTCGCTACGCCCTCCGCATCGCGATCATCCCGACCATCGCCATCCTCGCCGTCGGCCTCGGCTCCATCCTGTCGAGCGCGGTCTTCGTCGAGACGGTCTTCGGCCGCCCAGGCATCGGCACGCTGATCACCGGGGCGGTGCAGAAGCGGAACTATCCCGTGGTCATGGGCACGGTCCTCTTCATGACGGCCTTCTATCTTGTCGTCGTCACCGCCGCCGATCTCCTGATCGCGCGGCTCGATCCGAGGGTGCGCGATGTCTTCCGGGGCTAGGGACAATGCGTTCCGCGCGCTCCTGCGGGACCCGATGGGGGCTTTCGGGCTGGCGCTCGTCGTGATGTTCCTCGGCATGGCCGCGTTCGCGCCGTGGATCGCGCCGGCCGATCCGATCAAGCTGAACGTCGTCGACAAGTTCCAGGGTCCGAGCCTCGCCCATTGGGCGGGAACCGATCAACTCGGGCGGGATCTTCTGTCGCGGATCATCTACGGTGCGCGCACCGCGCTGACGATCGCGGTGACCTCGGTGGGGCTCGCGGGGATCGGCGGGCTGATCCTTGGGATGATCGCGGGCTATGGGCCGCGCTGGCTCGACGGCATTCTCGTTCTTCTCTTCGATTCAATGTCTTCCCTGCCGATGATCATGTTCGCGCTGGCGGTCATCACCGTCGTCGGGCCCGGCACCGGCACGCTGATCCTTGTCGTGGTTCTGGTCTCCATCCCCGCCTATGCGCGGCTGATCCGCGCCCAGACGCTGAGCCTCGCCGGCGCCGATTTCATCACCGCCGAGCGGGCGATGGGCGCGTCCTCGGCCCGCATTCTTTTGCGCCACCTTCTGCCCAACGTGATCGGGCCGCTGGTGATCCTGCTCAGCATGGACATCCCGGTGGTGATCATGCTGGAGGCGGGGCTCTCCTACCTCAACCTCGGGGTCCGGCCGCCGACGCCGTCCTGGGGGAATATCCTGTATGACGGCTACACGTCGCTGCGCGCGGCACCCTACATGGTGGTCATCGCCGGCCTGCCGCTGGTCCTCGCAACGCTCGGATTTACCTTTCTGGGCGAGGGGTTGCGCGACGCTCTTGATCCGAAGCTGAAACACGGGGTGCCGCGATGAGCGCCCCGGTCCTTTCGGTGGAGAACCTGTCGCTCAGCTACCGCGTGCCGGGCGGCCGGCTGAACGCCCTGCGGGGCGTGAACCTTTCGGTGCGGGCGGGCGAGGTCCTCGGAATTGCCGGCGAAAGCGGCTGCGGGAAATCGACGCTCGCGGCGGCGATGATCGATCTCACCGGTGCCAATGCCGAGATTACCGACGGCGCCGTGCGACTTCAGGGGCGCGACATCCTGACGATGACCGGGGCGGAGCGCCGCAAGATGCGCGGGCGCCAGATCGCCATGGTCTTTCAGGACCCGATGACCGCGTTCAACCCGGTTCTGACCATTGGCGCGCAGCTTGTTGATTTTCAATATAATCTCGATGGCGCCACGCAGTCTGAAAAGCGAACCCGCGCCCGCGAGATGCTGGCGCGCGTCGGCCTCTCCGACCCGGACCTGACGATGTCGCACTACCCGCACGAACTCTCGGGCGGCATGCGCCAGCGCGCGGCCATTGCGGCTGCCCTTCTGATGCATCCCGAAGTGCTGATCGCGGACGAGCCGACAACCGCGCTCGATGTGACGATGGAGGCGCAGATCATCCATCTCTTCCGCCAGCTTCGCACGGATTATGACGGTGCCATCGTCATCGTGACCCATCACCTCGGCGTCATCGCCGAGCTTTGCGACCGGGTGGCGATCATGTATGCGGGCGAAGTCGTGGAGGAGGGTCCGGTGGACGCGATCTACCACAGGCCGCGCCATCCCTATACGCAGGCGCTTCTGGCTTGCGACCCGGCGATGATCGAGGAGCGGACAGGGCGGTTGCCGACCATCGGCGGGCGACTGCCGGACCTGACCGCCCTGCCCGAGGGCTGCACCTTCGCGCCGCGCTGCCCGCTCGCCACGGATCGCTGCCGCAAAATGCCGCCGCCGCGCGTGAGCATCGGCACCGACCATGCAGCGCTTTGCCACGAGGTGCGCCCATGAGCGCGCTTCTCGATATTCACGCGCTTTCGGTCGATCTGCCGCTTGGTGGCCGGTTTCGGCCGGGCGGGCGGCGGGACCTGAACATCCTCGCCGGGATCAGCCTCACGATCGCGCGGGGCGAGACGTTGGGCCTTGTCGGAGAAAGCGGGTCTGGCAAGACGACGCTGGCCCGCGCCGTGCTCGGGCTTCAGGCGGTAAGCGGCGGGACGCTGGCCCTCGACGGCGCCCCCCTTGCCCGGGCTGCGGATTTCGCCCGTGTCCGGCGCCGGACGGCGCTGATGTTTCAGGATGCGACAGCCTCCCTCAGCCCGCGCATGACAGTGGGCGAGGCGATTACCGAGCCATTCGTCATTCACGGCGAGCCCCTGCCCGACCGTCGCGCCAAGGCGGCCGAGCTTCTGGCCGAGGTCGGCCTGCCCGCAGACATGGCCGCGCGGTATCCGCATGAGCTGTCCGGCGGTCAGGCGCGGCGGGTGGGCGTCGCGCGGGCGCTCGCGCTGAAACCGGCGCTGGTGATCGCGGACGAACCGACGGCGGGGCTCGATGTCTCGGTTCAGGCCGAGATCCTCAACCTGATGGCCGACCTCAAGGACCGCCATGCGCTGAGCTACCTGATCATCACCCACAACCTCGCGCTCATCCGCCATGTCGCCGACCGGATCGCGGTCCTGTATCTCGGTCGGCTGGTGGAGACGGGCCCCACGGCCGAGATCTTCGCCCGTCCCGCCCATCCCTACACGCAAAGCCTGATCGCCGCCGAACCGAAGCCCGATCCGCGCAAGCGCCGCGCCGATCTGGCGATCAAGGGCGAAATCCCGAGCGTGCTCAGCCGCCCGAAAGGCTGTGAATTCCATACCCGCTGCCCCCTGGTCCGCGACCGCTGCCGGAGCGAGGCGCCAGATCTCCGCCCGCTCGGCCCGGACCGCGCGGCGCGTTGCCATTTCGCTGAACCATAAGACCAACAAGGAGGACGACATGACCTGGACGACCGACAGACGCGACTTCCTGAAAACCGCTGGGGTGGGCTTTGCCGCAGCGATGGCGAGCCCCCGCTTCGCCTGGGCGGCCGAGGGCGACACCCTGCGCATCCGCATGGAGGCGGATTTTCAGGTGCTGGACCCGTACGGCATCATCGGCGGGCTCGACGAGGTCATCCCGCGCTGCACGCAGGTGACGCTGGTCAAGATGGGCGACCGGCGCGACGGCAACGAATGGTCGCTTTATGCCGCCGAGAAGCTCGAATGGATCGACGGCACGAAGCTCGCCTTCACGCTTCGCGAGGGTCTGATGTGGACCGGCGATTACGGGCCGGTGACGACCGAGGACGTCAAGTTCTCGTTCGAACGGATCGCCGGATCGGACAGCGCCTGGGCCTACCAGTTCGAGAAGTTCAAGGAGGTGGAGGTCATCGACGAGCGGAACGGCATCATCCACCTGACCGAGCCCTTCGCCCCCTTCATCGTCATCGCGTTGCCGTATTACGGTGGCCATATCGTCTGCAAGGCGGCGGTGGAGGCCGTCGGCGGCAGCTACACGACCGAAAACCCCGCCGAATGCGGGCCTTACCTCTTCGGCAGCTGGGAACAGGCGCAGAAGGTGACACTGGTCGCGAACCCCGCCTGGACCGGCGAGAAGCCGGCCTTCTCGACGGTGGAGATCTACATCCAGCTCGACGATCAGGCAGCGCTTCTGGCCTACGAGGCCGATGCGTTCGACTATACCCGCCTCGCTCCCGGCGCGGTGCGGCAGCTGAAGGAGGCGATGCCGGAGGGCGCGACGCTGATCGAGGGTGAATCCTCGCGCTATGTCTGGCTGACGATCAACCAGAATGCCGAGCCGCTGAAGGACATAAGGGTCAGGCAGGCGATCCAGTACGCCTATGACAGCGACGCGGTGCTTCTCGGCGCCTATGACGGGCTGGTTTCGCGGTCGGCCGGCGTGGTGCAGCCGGGCACGAGCTTCGCCCGCGAGAAGAACATCATCGACACCCGCGACGTCGAGAAGGCGAAGGCGCTTCTGGCCGAGGCCGGGGCCGAGGGCCTGACGCTCAACCTCGTCGCGTTGACCGATTCCACCTCGCAGACCATCGCGCAGATCATCCAGGCGAGCCTTGCCGAGGCCGGGATCACGGTGGAGATCCAGCCCACCGAAGAGGCCGCCTACTGGGCCCTGGGCGACAAGACGGCGGGCGACGACTACCTCTCGCTCGAACTGGTGCTGCAAAGCTATGCGGGCGGCATCGACCCGACCGAGAACCTCGTCTGGTTCCGGCCCGACCAGATCGGCGTCTACAACTGGACCTTCTTCGACAGCCCCGAATACGAGGATCTCTACCAGAAGTCGCTCGTCGAACTCGACCCCGAGAAGCGCCGGGCGATGTTCAACCGGATGGAAGATCTGATGGAGGAAAGCGGCGACTTTCTCTTCATCTGCTTCGAACCGATGGTGGCGATCCACGATTCCGACCTGAAGCCGGTGATCCTTGCGGATGGGCATCCGGACCCGGTACAGTTCACCAAAGCCTGATGGATCCGGCGGCGCCCCGGAAGGGGCGCCGCACTTTTGACCGGAATGCCGATGACCCGTGCGCGTCCAGAACCGAAATACACCCGCCTGACAAGCGAGGAGCGCCGGGCCGAACTGATCGCGGCCGGTCTCGCCTGCATGGCGCGGGGCGGAATCCAGGAATTCACCGTCGACAAGATCTGCGTCGAGGCAGGCGTCTCGCGCGGGCTCATCACCCACCATTTCGGCTCGATGAACGGGCTTCTCGCGGCGGTCTATGCCGCGATGTACCGCGAGGAGACGACCCTCGCCCACGCGGCCCAGCCCGGCGAAACCCGTCTTTCGGCACTTCTCGACGCGCTCTTCGCGCCGGTGGCGTTCAATCGCGAGAGGCTGACGATCTGGCTGACCCTCTGGGGGCAGATCTCCATCAACCCCGAACTCGGCGACGAGCACCGCGCGCAATATGCCGACTATCTGGACGGCGTCGCCGCTGCAATCGCCGAGGTGGCCGAAGCGCGCGGCCGCAACGTGGATTCGCGAACCCTGGCAAAGACGCTCATCTGCCTGGTTGACGGGCTTGGCCTACAGCACTGCATCGACCCGGAGGCGATGCCGCCCGACACCGCGAAAGCCGCCTGCCGGGACTTGCTGGAGACGCATCTCGGCGCCTTCTAGACGCAGTCTACTGTGAGGAGATGGTACCGACGCCCCGGCTCGAACGGGGGACCCCTAGATCCACAATCTAGTGCTCTAACCAACTGAGCTACGTCGGCACTCGGGGGCCATTTAGCCCCGCCTCCCCGCGATTGCAAGGGGCAGATTGGCCTGGCCGGCCGCGCGAACCGGCCCTCAGAGCGCGCGTTCCCAGGTCTGGTCGACGACGGACTGCCCAAAGGCCACGGCAGGGCTTTCGCTGGTCATCTGAAAACCCGCCGCCGCATAGAGCGCGCAGGCCGCGCGGTGGCTTTCATGGGTCCAGAGCACGATGCGGGTGTAACCCGCCTGCCTTGCGAAGGAGAGGCAGAGGTCGAGCATCTGCCGCCCCACCCCCCGCCCCCGCGCGGCGGGTTCGAGGAGAAAGAGCCTGAGCCGGGCCACGTCGTCGCTCTCGCGGACGCAGAAGATGCAGCCGATCCGCTCGTCGCCGGCCCGCGCGATCCAGGCCCGTTCGCGGGCCGGGTCGCGAGTACGGATGAACTCGGCGACGATCCCGGCCACCAGCCCCTCGAAACTCTGATCGTAGCCTTCGTCCTGTGCGTAAAGCGCGCCATGGCGCGAGATGATCCACCCGGCATCGCCCGGCGCGAGGTCGGTGAAGGTCAGCGGCGGCTCTGTCAGGTCAGGATCGCCCAGTGCCCGCCGCATCGCGGTCGCGCCAGCAACGAGAGCGGCGCGGGCATCCGCATCGAGCTTGCCGAGGCGGGCGGCAACCTCCGCGCGCGAGCGTGTCTCAAGCGGCGCCATGGCCGCGCTGCCCACCTCCGTCAGCGCGATCCGCCGCCGTCGCGCGTCGCCCGCTTCGGCGCGCCGTTCAATCCAGCCGCGCCGTTCGAAGCCTTTCAGAACCCGGCTCAGATAACCCTCGTCCAGCGCCAGCCGCTCTGCCAGTTCCCGCGCGGTCGAGGGGCCACCATGTGCGAGTTCGTAGAGCACCCGCACCTCGCTTACGCCGAGACCGGAGCCGAGGTAGGAGCGGGAGAGCAGCCCGAGTTCCCGCGTATAAAACCGGTTGAAGGCCCGGATTTCGTCGATCTCGTCCATGATCCCATCCCTCATGCCATGCCGACTTTCCGCCCTTAACTTGATTCCGTCAAGTATTTTGCCGCCTTGCCCGCCCGCCCCTTCCGCGCTAGCCAGTCAGACGCAGCCAGGGAGAGCTTCGATGGGCATCGACAAGGAAAGCGAGATCGCCGCCAATCTGCAGATCGGGCCGACGACGCTCGGCATGGTGCGGATCTATGTCGAGGCCGAAGGCATCGACCTGCCATTGGATTTCGATCCCGAGGAGGCCGAGGAAATCGCCGAGGAGTTGCGAGCCGCCGCCGAAGCGGCGCGGGGAATGGGCGGCGGACCTAAGGGGAAATCCCGGAAGTCGTGACACCGGGATCGCGGTAACCCTGCAACCGCAGCGCCGCGTGGCGCGCGAATTTCTGCATCATGACCTTGCGCCGCGCCCCTGCGAGTGGCGTCGCCGGTCCCATTCGCAGGATCTCCGCGTCGTAGGCGTCGGCGATGATCAGCCCGGTATCGTCGGGCAAGAGGTCGACCGGGAAATCGGCATCCACCGCCCAGAAGAACCGGTCGGACCATTCGAGATAGTTCTGCCACTTGCGGTCCGAGGTGAAATCGACCCGGCTCGACTTGCATTCGACGATCCACACCTCGCCCTTCGGTCCAAGCGCCATGACATCGACCCTGAGACCCGGCGCAGGCACCAGTTCCTCCACCGTGACGAAGCCATGATGGAGAAGGTGGCGGCAAACGCCACGCGCAAGAAGCTGACCGGGCATAAGGGTTTCGGACATGAAGCGAATATGAACATTAAGGGAACATCTGGCAAGCCTTGCGCAGCCGCCGCGGCAAGCCTATCTCTGGCTGTGGCGGGTTCTGCCCCTCTCGTGCGAGGCCCTTTTCCAGTGGCCGATAATCTCTTCCGAGGGAGCTGGCTCTGCCGGGATCGTGGTCCCGGTATCTGGCACCCACCTGGTAAACCAGGCTCTCGGGAAAAACACGTCTCCACGGTTGCCGCGGTTCCCGCCACTTCCGCCAGCCGCCTCGTCTCCCTGACCTGCGCTTAGCGCCGGGCGCGCGGGTTTTGCCGTGCCTTGGCCGGCGCGTGAACAAGCGCGGGGATCGTCGTGGCCACCGGAACCTTCCGGCCGCGTCCGCCGGTGTCGTCCTTGCGCTCCATCCGCATGATCGCGATGGCGAATTGCACGCCGGCAAAGACGATGCCGTTGAAGACGAACAGCATCGCCGCGGCAATCCAGCCCTGCGGCGAGGTCGAGATCAGGTGCCAGAGATTGGCGAAGTTCAGCCAGAGGAGCGCACCGACGAAAACGGCCGACAGCGCGAATCCGGCGATGACGTTGCGGATGTAGAGGCGGACGAGAGCGGGCATGGCATGATCTCCCTTCGCGCTCAATCTAATCGGCGCAGGCGAGATTTCACAGGGGCATGCTGTCGCAGAGGTTCAGCCGAGCCACAGGAGCGCGAGGGCGAGCAGCGCCGGTACAGTCTGGATATAGAGGATCCGGCGCGCCGCCGTCGCAGCGCCGTAAAGGCCCGCGACAGCGATGCAGGCCAGGAAGAAAGTCGCAATCTGCGCGCCGAAGCCCGGTGCGGCCAGTAGCGACCAGGTCAGCCCGGCGGCAAGGAACCCGTTGTAGAGCCCCTGGTTGGCCATCATCGTTTTTGTCGGCGCGAACAGCTCGCGCGGGACGCTGCGGAAGACCTTAGGGCCCCGGCTTTCCCAGGCGAACATTTCCAGCCAGAGGATGTAGAGATGCAGGACGACGATGAGACCGATGAGAACCTTCGCCGCGAACAACATCAGAACGCCTCCGGTCGAGCCTCGCGCGCCATATGGTCAAGGACCGCGTTCACGAACTTTGGCTCTTTTCCTTCCGGAAAGAAAGCCCGGGCCACATCCACGAATTCCGTGATCACCACCTTGGGCGGCGTGCCGGGATCGAGCAGTTCCGCGCCGGCAGCGCGGAACAGTGCGCGCAGGACCGGGTCGATGCGGTCGATCGGCCACTTCGCGACCAGGGCTCGGTCGGTCATCTGGTCGATCTTCGCCTGCCAGTTCACCGCGTCTTCGACGATACGGCGGAACAGCGACGGGTCGCCCTCGGCCATCTCGTCGTCGTCGTAGATGGCGCCGAAGCGGTGGGTCTCGAACTCTCGCGAGACCTTGTCGACGGTCTGACCCGCCGCCTCCATCTGAAAGAGGGCCTGCACGGCATAGAGCCGGGCGGCGGATTTCATCTGGCGCTTTTCGGCCGCGTTCGGTTTTCGGTCTTCGGCGCTCATGCGCGGTTCGGTCCTTCGGCTTGCCCGGCGATCCTCAATTCCTCGCCCGCGGGCTTGAAACCGATGCCTTTGGTCTGGCGCGCCCATTTGCGGGAAAGCGCCACCAGATGCAAGGCCGCCGCTGCTGCGCCACCGCCCTTGTTCTGGCCGGACGGATCGGCGCGAACCTCGGCCTGCTTGCGGTTCTCCACCGTCAGGATGCCGTTGCCGATGCAGACCCCGTTGAGGCCAAGCAGCGTGAGGCCGCGCGAGGAGTCGTTGCAGACCGTGTCGTAATGCGTGGTCTCGCCCCGGATCACGCAGCCGAGCGCCACGAACCCGTCGTAGTCCGCCATTCGGCTGGCCAATCCGATCGCCGTCGGGATTTCCAGCGCCCCGGGCACTTCGACCAGACCAACCTCGGCCCCCGCCTGCGCCGCGACAGCCTTCGCGCCGGCGACGAGGTTGTCGGCGATGTCCTTGTAGTAGGGCGCAACGACGATAAGAAGCCGCACGTGCGAGTCGAATTTCGGCAGGTCGAGGATATGGTGAGTTTCCTGTCCGGCCATGTCTCAGCCCTCGGTGATCGGGCGGGTGCCCGTGATCGTCAGGTCATAGGCATCAAGGCCCAGATAGCGGGTCAGCGGCGAATCCGTCAGGAGGATCAGCTTCTTCAGACCCATCGTGGAAAGGATCTGCGCGCCGAGGCCGGTCTGCTTGATCGTGCGCGGCCCGTCCTCTTCCTCGACCATCAGCTTCGCCTTCGGATCACGGAAGAGACAGACCGCCCCCCGCCCCTCCTTGGCGATGATCCGCATCGCGCGGGCAAGCTCGCCTTCCGGCGCAGGACCAAGCGCTAGCACGTCCTCAAGCACGTTCAGAGAGTGGGTCCGCACCAGCACCGGCTCGGGCGTGGTGATGTCACCCTTGGTCAGTACCACGTGTTCCGTACCCTCGGTCTGGTCGGTGAAGACGCGCATGGTCCAGTCGCCGCCATAGGCCGAGGTCACGGTCTTGGTCAGCGTCTCGCGCACCAGGTTGTCGTGGCGCCGGCGATAGGCAATGAGGTCGGAGATGGAGCCGATCTTCATCCCGTGCTTCTGCGCGAACGAGACGAGGTCGGGGAGCCGCGCCATGGTGCCGTCCTCGTTCATGATCTCGCAGATCACGCCCGAAGGGTTGAGGCCCGCAAGGCGGCTCACGTCCACCGCGGCTTCGGTATGACCTGCGCGCACCAGAACGCCGCCGTCGCGTGCGCGCAGCGGGAAGATGTGGCCCGGCGTCGCGATATCGGCAGGTCCCTTGGTCGGGTCTATGGCGACGGCGACGGTCAGCGCACGATCATGGGCCGAAATGCCGGTCGACACCCCCTCGCGCGCCTCGATGGAGACGGTGAACGCGGTCTCGTGGCGCGAAGAGTTCTTGGTCGACATCAGATGCAGACCCAGCGCCTCGATCCGCGCTGCGGGCAGCGTCAGGCAGATCAGCCCGCGCCCGTGCGTTGCCATGAAATTGATGGCTGAGGGGGTGCACATCTGCGCCGGGATCACCAAGTCGCCCTCGTTCTCGCGGTCCTCGTGATCGACGAGTATGAACATCCGGCCGTTGCGCGCCTCGTCGATGATCTCCTCGGTCGAGGAAATTGCGGCTTTGAGATCTTCGGTCATGATATCTGCCATATGTTCAGCATCCCCGTCGCCCCGATAGCCCAAGCGTCCTGCTTTGGCCAGTGCAGAGGCGACGCTTACCGGGTCGCGCCCGTCGTCATCCGGCCGAAATAGCGGTCCGCGGGAAGAAAGCCGGCCATTCGCGCCGCGCCGACCCAATCGCGTTCGAGCGCCGTCTCGCCGATCACCAGAACCCGGTCAGCCGGAGCCCGCGTTTTGGCCAGAAGCCCAAGAAGGGCCTCACGGGTATCCGCCCAGCCATGGGAAAGCCCGGGCGCGCGCGCGGCGGCGTCTATCGCGACGCCCTGCCCGAAAAGCGCCTCGCGGACCCGCGCGGGATCAAGCGGCGGCTGCGCGGCCACAAGTCGGCCAACATGCCTCGTCCGGGCAAGCCTTTCGGCATCGGTGGCGCGCATCCGGTCGCCTTCGCGCAGCAGCGCCAGCGCGTTCGTCGAAAAGAGGAACGCCACGAGGTCGTGCCCGGTCGAGGCCCGCACCCCTGCATAGGTCTTGTAATCGAGGCCGATCTCGGCCGCGCGCTTGACGTGGAGCCGGACCACTTCAAGCGGCAGTTTCGGCAACAGCTCGGCCCGTGCCGCGCGCCAGCAATGCCGCCGCCAGCTGCCGCCGGCTTCCAGTGTCGGGCCGCCGTTGTGGCCCGGCCCGCTCATCGCGCCGCCCAGTCCTGAAGACGTGCCACGTACCGCGCGAGGGTGTCGATCTCGAGGTTTACCAGGTCGCCGACCCTGGCATGTCCCCAGGTGGTGACGGATTTTGTATGGGGGATGATGTTCACGCCGAAATCGGCGCCGTTGACCTCGTTCACTGTCAGCGAGGTGCCATTCAGAGCCACGGAACCTTTTGGCGCGATGAACCCCGCGAGCGTTTCGGGCGCCCGGAAGGTGAACCGCGTGCTCGCCCCGTCATCGTGCATCTCCACGATCTTGGCCACGCCATCGACATGGCCCGACACGATGTGACCGCCAAGCTCGTCACCGACCTTGAGCGCGCGTTCGAGGTTGATCCGTTTGCCCTCGTGCCAGCCGCCGCTGCCGATATTGGTCTTCGAAACCGTCTCGGCCGAGATTTCGACGTCGAACCAGCCGCGCGGCATCTCGCCCGTCGCGACGACGGTCAGGCAGACGCCGTCGCAGGCGATCGAGGCGCCGATGTCGATCGTATCGACCGGGTAGGCGGTGGCGATGCGGGCGCGCAGGTCGCCCTTCTGGTCGAGTGCTACGACCTCGCCGATATCGGTGACGATCCCTGTGAACATCGTGGGCCTCCTGCCTCTCTGCCTAGCCGCTGGTCGGGCGCGCCGCAAGTGGGTCGAGGTCCGGCACCGGCCCCCGGCGCATCGGCATCGCGCCACAGTGCTGCCGCAAGATCGGGCTATGGGGATTAAACGGTGACATAGCTCCAAAAAGCCGCCAGAAGAAGTCGCCAGACGATGAGAATGTGACACACGCGTGAGAGGCCCCGACCGCCTTGCCGAACGGCCCCGCCGGTTCCTGATGCTTCAGGGACCGCATGGACCGTTCTTCCGCCAGCTTGGCGACATGCTGCGCAACTTCATTTCTGAATCGCGCCAGGGCGAAGAAAACACCGCAGCGCTCCTAGACACGATGCAGCAGGCCATGATCCGGCTTCTGGATCGCGTCGATAACATGGAAATGGCAAACCTCCAGCCGCGCCACCAGCAGGCATTCTCTGAGCCGCATG
>JBNKFC010000395.1:0-3779 GCA_050289105.1 Paracoccaceae bacterium
CATCGCCGTGAAGAACAACAGATAGAGCGGCTGGCCGGGCCCGAAATAGGCCAGGATCGTCGACATGATCGGCCCGGTCTGAGAGCCCGAGAAGGTCGAGATCGTGGTCGGCAGAAGCAGGAGCGACGAGGCGAAGATCGCCGGGATGACACCCGCCGGGTTGACCTTGATGGGCAGGTGGCTCGACGAGCCGTCATAGACCTTCATACCGACCTGGCGGCGCGGATACTGAATATGAATCTTCCTCAGCGCCCGCTCCATGAAGACCACGAAGGCGATGACCGCGATCACCATCAAAATGACGCCGATGATCACGGGCGCGGAAATCGCGCCGATCCGGCCCTGTTCGAAGAATTGCGCAAGCGCGCCGGGAATGTTGGCGACGATGCCGACGAAGATGATGAGCGAGGTGCCGTTGCCGATACCGCGCGCGGTGATCTGCTCGCCGAGCCACATCAGGAACATCGTGCCGCCGACGAGCGTGATGACGGTCGCCGCCTGGAAGAAGAGGCCAGGATCGTGCGCCAGATCGCCCGCTTCGAGACTGCGGGCAAGGCCGTAGGCCTGGAACGTCGCCAGCGCCACCGTGCCGTAGCGGGTATACTGGTTGATCTTCTTTCGCCCCTGCTCGCCTTCCTTCTTCAGTTGGTCGAGCGCGGGAACCATCGCCGTCAGAAGCTGAACGATGATCGAGGCCGAGATGTAGGGCATGATGCCGAGTGCGAAGATCCCCATCCGGCCGAGCGCGCCGCCGGTGAACATCTGCAGCATGCCGCCGATGCCCTGCGTGGCGCTCTCCATGAACTTTCTGAGTGCGTCTGCGTCAATTCCCGGCACCGGGATATAAGTGCCGAGCCGGTAGACGATCAGCAGCCCGAGAGTGAAGAAGATGCGTTGGCGAAGATCGGTGGCCTTGCCGAGGGCCCCCCAGCTCAGGTTCGCCGCCATTTGCTCTGCAGCAGATGCCATACCAGTCTCTTTCATGGACAGCGCCGCCGAACCGTTTCCCGGTCGGCGGCGCTAGGAAAACTCGTGTGTATGTAAGCGGCCCGGAAGCCGCCCACAACACCTTATTCAGCCGCCGTCGCAGTCGTGACCGAAAGCGAGCCGCCGGCCTTCTCGACCGCGTCGATAGCGGCCTTGGAGGCGCCGGTAACGGCGAGCTTCAGCTTGGCCGTGACCTCACCCTTGGCAAGAACGCGGATGCCGTCGAGCTTGCGGCGCACGATGCCGGCTTCGACGAGCGTATCCTCGGTGATGTCCTTCTTCGAGTCGAGCTTGCCGGCGTCGACGAATTTCTGGATCACGCCCAGGTTGATGACGGCGAATTTCTTGGCATTCGGCTTGTTGAAGCCGCGCTTCGGCAGGCGCCGGAACAGCGGCATCTGGCCGCCTTCGTAGCCGCCGATGGTCACGCCCGAACGGGATTTCTGACCCTTGATACCGCGACCGGCAGTCTTGCCCTTGCCCGAACCGGGACCACGCGCAACGCGCTTGGATTTCTTGGCGGCACCGGGATTGTCCCGGAGTTCATTCAGTTTCATGTCGCTTCTCCTTGGCCGGAATTGGCCCCCAGCGACGGAATGGGCCAAACACGGCTTTTCTTGGTTGTTGGATTCGGACCCCGCTTGGGGCCACCGGGGGCGTATAGACGGGAAGCGGCGCGCGATCAAGTCCAACCGGTTGCTGCCAAGACGAAGGGCGCCCGCTTCCGGGCGCCCCGCACTCGCACCTACAACCTGATCGGGCGATCAGGCGCCATGCGGCCAGACAAAGTCCGGACGCAGCGCCTCATAGACCGGGCGGCCGTCGCTCGGCTTCGGATAGCCTTTCGACAGATCCCAGAAAGCGTGATAGGTCGCAGCCGGGAACTTGGCGTCATCGTAGCCCATCACGTTCGGCACCGCGACGCGGATGCGTTTCTGCTTGTCGTCGAGCATCAGCACCGCGCCGCAATCCTCGCAAAGGCAGATCTCGAGCGGCCCGTTCGGATTGTCGGCATTGAAGGGCACACGCTTCATCGTGGCTTCGTTCTCGGCCTTGAGGTCACCGTAGTTGAAGAACGCCACATGGGTTGTGTGCTGGCCTGTGACCTTCTTGCAGACGTTGCAGTGGCATTCGTGGTTGTCAATTGGCTCAGCGGACGCGCGCACACGATGATGCTCGCATCCGCCAACATATGGGCTGGCCATGCTTTCCTCCTCCAGAAGCCGTGCATTTTGGGGCACGCTCACCAATTCCACGCCAAGTCGGCGCAAAAAGCGAGATAACCATTAGTCTAGATTTTCGGGGCAGAACCGCGCCGGTTGCGAACGACCAGTGCATCGCGCCAGGAACTGGCGATCGGATGCGGCCTACCCGGGGCGAGGCAACGGTCCTTTTCGGCATCGCGGGCAAAAGCCGCACGGCGCGCGCCCCCGAGGGCCTGGCATGTCACCCGTCAAAGCAAAACGCCCCGGTCTTGCGACCGGGGCGTTCTTCATTCCATTGGCGGGGCGCACCCGCCATCGCGTCTCAGCCGCGCTCTTCGACGATCGTCACCAGATGCGGGATCTTGTTGACCATGCCGCGGACCGAGGGCGTGTCCTCAAGCTCGCGCGTGCGGTTGATCTTGTTCAGACCGAGCCCGATCAGGGTGCGGCGCTGAACGTCCGGGCGGCGGGCGGCCGAAGCGATCTGCTTCACGACGATGGTTTTCTTGGCCATGTCTGGAACTCCTTACGCTTCTGCTGCTTCGGCAGTGGCTTCGGCTTCCGGCTTCTTCAGGATGTCGGCCACCTTCTTGCCGCGACGCTGCGCGACCATGCGGGGGCTGGATTCCTGCTTCAGGCCGTCGATCGTGGCGCGGATCATGTTGTACGGGTTCGCCGAGCCCATCGACTTGGCGACAACGTCCGCGACGCCGAGCATCTCGAACACAGCGCGCATCGGACCGCCGGCGATGATTCCGGTACCGGCCGGAGCCGTCCGCATCACGACCTTGCCTGCGCCGTGACGGCCCTCGATGTCGTGGTGCAGCGTACGGCCATCGCGCAGCGGCACGCGGATCAGCGAGCGCTTCGCCTGTTCCGTCGCCTTGCGGATCGCTTCCGGCACTTCCTTGGCCTTGCCCTTGCCGAAGCCGACGCGGCCGCGCTGGTCACCGACCACCACGAGTGCGGCGAAACCGAAGCGCTTACCGCCCTTCACCGTCTTCGACACACGGTTGATCGCAACGAGACGATCTGCGAATTCCGGGGTCTCCTCGCGCTCCGCGCGACGCTCCCGGCGTTGTTCACGTTCTGCCATGAGGCATTCCTTGCATGGTGGCGCGACATCGCGCCGTTAGGGCCGATCCTGGTGCCCCGGCTCTGGTCCGGGGCCCGGATCATCGGGGTGGCGCGGACGCCACCCGCATTCATTAGAACTTCAGGCCGCCTTCACGGGCCGCATCGGCGAGCGCCTTGATCTTCCCGTGGAAGAGGAAACCGCCGCGGTCGAAGTAGCATTCTTCGACACCCGCCTTCTTGGCACGCTCGGCAATCGCCGCACCGATCTTCTTCGCCGCTTCGACGTTGTTCTTGCCGACGACACCCAGATCCTTTTCGAGGCTGGAGGCCGAGGCGAGCGTCACGCCCTTGACGTCGTCGATCAACTGCACGCTGATGTTCTTGGAGGAGCGATGAACCGAGAGACGCGCGCGCCCGTCGGCCATCTTGCGAAGCTTGTTCCGGACGCGCAGGCGGCGCTTGAGGAACAGTTCCCGTTTGCTGTTTGCCATCTGTCTGGTCCTTACTTCT
>JBNKFC010000396.1:0-1784 GCA_050289105.1 Paracoccaceae bacterium
ACCGCTCTATCCGGATGAAATGCCGCTCTTCCAGAAGATCGAGACCATCGCCAAGCGCATCTACCACGCCGATGAGGTTCTGGCAGACAAGTCGATCCGCGATCAGCTGAAGGTCTGGGAGGAGGCCGGATATGGCAACCTGCCGGTCTGCATGGCGAAGACCCAGTACAGCTTCACCACCGATCCGAACCGCCGTGGCGCACCCACCGGCCACTCGGTTCCGGTTCGCGAAGTGCGTCTGTCGGCCGGTGCGGGCTTCATCGTCGCGATCTGCGGTGAGATCATGACCATGCCGGGCCTGCCGCGCACGCCAGCGGCCGAAACGATCCGGATCAACGACGAAGGCAACGTCGAAGGTCTCTTCTAAGAACAGGGGCGTCCGGGCGGGGCATCGAACCCCGCCCGGCCGCACGTCTTGCGCCCTTGCCGGGGCGCAATCCGTCTGGCACAGGCTTGGCGGCAAGAGCAACGGAAGGATGCGGGTATGAGCGCCAAGGTGATCGACGGCAAGGAATTTGCGGCCAATGTGCGGGCCAGGGTGGCAGAGCACGTTGCGCGGCTGAAGGAAGCGAACGGCATTACTCCGGGCCTTGCGGTCGTGCTGGTGGGCGAGGACCCGGCCTCCGAGGTCTATGTCCGCTCCAAGGGCAAATCGACGGTTGAGGCGGGGATGAATTCGTACGAGCACAAGCTCGACGCCGATACGTCCGAGGCCGATCTGCTAGCGCTGATCGACAAGCTGAACAACGATCCGGCGGTGCATGGCATCCTCGTGCAATTGCCGCTGCCCGGGCATCTGAATTCCGATCTGGTGATCAACTCGATCGACCCGGCGAAGGATGTGGACGGGTTCCACATCTCGAACGTCGGACTTCTCGGCACCGGACAGAAGTCGATGGTGCCCTGTACGCCGCTCGGCTGCCTGATGATGCTGCGCGACCATCACGGTTCGCTGTCCGGGCTTGATGCGGTCGTTGTCGGCCGGTCGAACATCGTCGGCAAGCCGATGGCGCAGCTTCTGCTGGGCGACAGCTGCACCGTCACCATTGCGCACAGCCGCACCAAGGATCTGGCCGAGGTCTGCCGCCGCGCCGATATTCTCGTCGCCGCCGTGGGCCGGCCCGAGATGATCCCGGGTGACTGGGTCAAACCGGGCGCGACCGTGATCGACGTGGGCATCAACCGGATCGAGCGGGACGGCAAGAAAAAGCTTGTGGGCGACGTGGAATACGAAAGCTGTGCCGCTGTGGCCGGTGCGATCACGCCGGTGCCGGGCGGCGTTGGGCCGATGACCATCGCATGCCTTCTGGCCAATACGCTGACCGCCTGCTGCCGCGCCAATGGGCTCGCTGAACCCGAAGGGCTGACGGCCTGATCCCTACACGGGTACCATCGTCCCTTGAAGCACCGCGATGAGGCGGCGTTCGCCCGCCTCTTCCACCTCGACTTCGGCGGTCACGACCGTCAAGCGTCGACCGGCCTTCACGACCCGGCCCGTTGCGATCAGACAGTCGCCCTTCGCGGGTGCCAGCAGGTTGACCTTCATCTCTGCCGTCATCACCTCTGCCTCATCGGTCATCAGGGTCAGCGCGGCATAACCCGCCGCCGTGTCGCCCAAGGCAAACGTCAGTCCGGCATGACCCACATCGTGCTGCTGACGGGCAAGCGGCAGGATCGGCGCGGTGATCTCGCAATGGCCCGGGGTCAGCACGGTGATCCCGGCCCCGAAGGTGGTCATCAGCCTCTGCCGGGCGAAACTCGCCCTCACCTTCGCATCGCGGGTC
>JBNKFC010000397.1:0-2450 GCA_050289105.1 Paracoccaceae bacterium
TGTTCTGGCGCGCGGCAAGATTACCCCGCCATCGCGCAGCGACATGAAGACGTCGATGGAAAGCCTGATTCACCACTTCAAGCTGTACACCGAAGGCTTCCACGTTCCGGCGGGCGAAGTCTATGCCGCCGTCGAAGCGCCGAAGGGCGAGTTCGGCGTCTACCTCGTCGCCGACGGCACCAACAGGCCCTACCGCGCCAAACTCCGCGCGCCGGGCTACCTGCATCTGCAATCCATCGACTGGATGGCCAAGGGCCACCTTCTCGCCGACGTCGCCGCGATCATCGGCACGATGGATATCGTTTTCGGAGAGGTTGACCGTTAATGCTCCGCCGCCTGTACCACGAACAACCCGCCTCCTTCGAATTCACGCCCGCGAACCTCGCCTGGGCGAAGGGGCAGATCTCGAAATACCCGGAGGGCCGTCAGGCTTCGGCCATCATCCCGCTTCTGTGGCGTGCGCAGGAACAGGAGGGCTGGCTCTCCCGCCCGGCGATTGAGCACATCGCCGATATGCTCGGCATGGCGCATATCCGGGCGCTGGAGGTCGCGACCTTCTACTTCATGTTCCAGCTGCAACCCGTTGGTTCCGTTGCTCATATCCAGATTTGCGGCACCACGTCCTGCATGATCTGCGGCTCGGGCGAGCTGATCGCGGTCTGCAAGGAAAAGATTGCTTCCGCACCGCACACGCTCTCGGCCGATGGAAAGTTCTCCTGGGAAGAGGTCGAATGCCTCGGTTCCTGCGCGAACGCGCCGATGGCGCAGATCGGCAAGGATTACTACGAGGACCTGACGGCGGAGAGCCTTGCGCAGCTTCTCGACGATCTCGCCGCCGGAAAGGTTCCGGTGCCGGGGCCGCAGAACGGAAGGTATTCCTCCGAACCGCTGAAAGGCCTCACGAGCCTCAAGGAGTTCGAGAGCGGCCGGACGAAGTACAACGCCTCCGTCCAGCGAGCGGTTGATATCAGAGATACCGTGAAGCGGATCGACGGCACCGAAGTGCCGCTCCTGACCCCGTGGCTCGGCAAGGCCGCCCCGGCGACGCCGGCAAAGGGCCGTGCGACTGAGCCGAAGCCCGCCAAGGGCAAGGCCGCCGACGCGACAGGCGTGACGGTGCAGGAGGCGCGGGCCGTCTCCAAGGCAAAGCCCGCCAAGGCCGAGCCGATGGCCGCAACCGCCGCAAACTCGAAACCGAAGAAGCCGCGCGCGCTCAAGGCGCCGCGCAAGGGCGGCGCGGATGATCTTAAGATGATCAAGGGCGTCGGGCCGAAGCTCGAACAGCTCCTGAACAGCCTTGGATTCTACCATTTCGACCAGGTGGCCGGCTGGACCGAGGCCGAACTGGCATGGGTCGACGACAATCTCGAAGGGTTCAAGGGGCGGGCAAGCCGTGACGGCTGGGTCAGTCAGGCAAAACTCCTCGCCGAAGGCGGCGAGACTGAGTTTTCCAAGCGAGTGAGGAAAGGTGACGTTTACTGACAGCAGGTAACGGGGAGTAAGAGGAATGTCTGAGACTTCACAGGCGGAATGCCGTCGGAATTCATGGCTGGTCGCGCTTGCCGGCGGGGCACTGTTGGCGCTGATGCTGATGATGGTCGCCCATTACGCGGTCCTCAAGGCGCTGATCATCGGACTGATCTTCTTCGTGGCGCTCGGCGTCTTCCTCGTCTGGGCGTTCTGCTCGCAGCGTGAGCAACCTGCGCGGCAGGCCGTGACCAGTGCGCCGGCGACACCCGCCCCCACCTCGGCTCCCGCCGCAGCCCCGGCCAGCGCCGCTCCCGCCGCCGTGGCGCGCGCGCCCGAACCGGCTGCCGAGCCTGCCCCTGAACCCGCCGCCGAACCCGCCAAGGTCGCGTCGGCCGCCGCACCCGTCAAGGCAAAGCCTGCCGCGAAGCCGGCTGCCAAACCCGCTGCCAAAGCGGCCAAAAAACCCGCTGCGAAAGCGGCTCAGAAGCCTGCCGCCGCCAAGGCCCCGGCCAAACCGGCCGCGAAGGTGGCGACCGCACAGGGGCTCGATGCGGCCCTTGCGAAGTCGAAGGACGAACCGAAGTCGGGCGAGCCGGAGATGCTCGCCGCCCCGCGCGGCGGCAAGGGTGACGATCTGAAGATGATCAAGGGCGTCGGCCCCAAGCTGGAGGCGCTTCTCAACGAGGTCGGCGTCTGGCATTTCGACCAGATCGCCTCGTGGAAGGCGAAAGACATCGCCTTCGTCGATGAAAAGATGGTGGGGTTCCACGGTCGCATCACCCGCGACGAATGGGTGAAGCAGGCCAAGGTTCTGGCCAAGGGTGGCAAGACGGAGTTCTCGGCGCGCGTCGCCAAGGGGGACGTGTACTGAGGCGTGAATGACGAGACCTGAGCCGAAAGACAAAAGCCTCGCGCGCGAGGCGCGGATGGTGGCGGTGGTGATTGCCGCGACGATGCTCCTCTGGCTCGGGGCGCAATGG